>CAYSPN010000566.1:0-1926 GCA_964432895.1 uncultured Candidatus Kuenenia sp. | reverse complement strand
CCGCGGGTGCTCCAGTACGGCCCGACTTGTCGAGAGGCTCCCAGGGTGACGACCAACGACACCCCATCCGCCCGTTGCTTCTGGCTGGTGAGCCACATACCGCCAAGTCTGTCGAGATCTGCCACGGCTGTTTCGCTGACGCAGACCCGGTCGAGCAGGTCAGCGGCGGCGGCAGGCGTTGGCGAGAGTGGACGGCCTGAATCGGCAGCCATCGTCTCGAGCCTCGCCAATTCCTCGCCAAGACGTGCGAGCCGCTTGTACCAGACGACCAGCAGGCGGTCGCGATCCGGAGAAACGGGGTCGGTCATCGCGTCCAGCGCCTCGAATGCCTCCGTTGCACGCTCCGCGGCCATCTCCACGCCGGTCAGATCGAGCTGAGGCAAGGGAGAGGGAGCGGCCACTGCGGCTGGAGCTGGCATGGCCGCGGCGTCAGCGATCAGGGCGTCGAGACCAGACAACGCATCGGTCGGCGGCAATGCGGCCAGGCTCGAAGCAGCAGGCATCGTCGGCGGTGCAACAAACGCGTCGTCGGAGGCAACGGCCTTCCCGGTCGTTTCGGACGCAGGCTGTGGAGACTCAGCCGGCTGAGAAGTCTCGGCAGTTGAAGGTGCGGCGGACTCGGCCGGCAATCCCGCCACGGCCTCAGTCTTCATGGGCTCGGGCTTAGCCGGTTCCGCTGGTTCGGCCGGCTGCTCAGACGCGGCTGCTTCGGCCGGTTTGCCCTCAGCGGGTTCGGCGGCGGCGGCGGCCTCCGCCTCCGGGGTAGTCGACAGAGATGCCTCGTCAATCGACGGAAGATCATCAAGCGACGGGGCGGCGTCCAGGCTCGGGCCGGCGCCCGCCTTCCTGGGCGGCTTGTATCCGGGCTGGAGTTTCTGCGGCAGGAGAAACGCCAACTGCGACGGCACTTGCTTGCCGAGTTTGAATGGATCCTTCTGAAATCCCCAGATAAGGATCGCGTAGGTGATCGGCAGCGCCATCAGCCCACCCAGCACGACGCCGACCATCTGGCCAAGGCCGCCCCCTTTTTTCTTCGCTGCGGCCGGCCTGCCGCCGGCCGCAGCCACGGCGGCACCTGTGGCCGCCACAGCAGCCCCGGTCATCGCCGCATTCAGGGGAATTGAGGCGAGCTCTTCCTGCCCCGACTCCACCGCATCGGCCACCGGCTCGACCTGGTCGCTGTCGGCAAACGGGGATCCGCCGGCCATCATGCCAGCATCGAATGACACGTCGTCAGAGTTCGCCTCGTTGAATGGCTCGCCAAAATCGGCTGCGGCACCCAGATCACCTCTCGAAGCAAGATCATCTCCCGAAGCAAGCGTCTCCTCGGCAAGCGATTCGCCATCAACGTCGAGCAGCCCCAGCTCGTGAGCGATGTCCTTGTCGTCAAAGGCGTCATCGCCACCATCCACGTCACCAATACTGCCAAAATCGTCTGCAGCAGCGTTGTCAGCGGCGTCGGCCATGGAGATGATGCCAGACTGCCCGGTGCCGATGTCGATTTCAGATCCGGCAGTCTCGGTATCCGGCGGCGGAAACACGACGAGGGGAATCTCGCCTGCGCACAGGTCACGGTCACCGTCCTCCGGCGCCGCGTCCTCTCTGACCGCTGCGTCTTCGCCGGCCACCGCCTCATCGCCAACGCCGTCGAAGGCAAACGCACCATCGTCGCCCGCGTCTTCCGCGCCGTCGATGTCCAATCCAGCCCACGGATCCGGCTCCGGCATCTGCTTGTCGTCGTCAGTCGCCATCGATTCCTCCCAACCGGCCGCCGACGTCAGGATGCTGTACCCAACGAGCCGCCAGAGCGTTATTCCGACGCCGGAAAGTGTGGTCTCCGGCTGTTCGAAAGTCTACCATCGCCCAGGTGGAGTTCCGAACGCCCGGAAAGCACTTGGTCGCCGAAAGGCCCAACCCAACGGCCAG
>CAYSPN010000565.1:0-2140 GCA_964432895.1 uncultured Candidatus Kuenenia sp. | reverse complement strand
CGGGTCCAGAGAGAGCCCGCAACGCTCGGAAAGTTGATCCAGACGTTCGTTGATCGCGCCACGGTAAAGCGTAGCACGAGGCAAGCCTACAAGCAGACGACGGACAGCCTGCTGACGGTGCTTGGGGGGACGACGACGCTGGATGCCATTACGCCGGAGCACGCCGACGTCTGGCGGAAAACCATCGCGGACGCAGGCCTCAGTCCTGCGACGGTTGCCAAGCGGGTTTACGTGGCCAGATCGATCTTCAGAAGAGCCGTCAAGTGGAAGATGATCGGCGAGAACCCGTTCGCCGAAGTGGCCGCGGGCTCTCAACGAAATCCGGATCGGGCCTTCTACGTTTCGGCGGAAGTTATCGCAGCGGTACTACGCCAATGCCCCGACCCTTTCTGGCGCACCGTCGTCGGCTTGGGACGGTATGCAGGCCTGCGCACCCCCTCTGAACCGGCGCTGTTGACGTGGGCTGACGTGGACTGGGCTGAGGGGCGGCTGACGGTGCGGTCGCCCAAGACCGCGCGGCACGACGGGCATGCCGTCCGATCCGTCCCGATCTGCCCGCAACTCCGCGAGATCCTCGAGGAGGCCTTTGCCACGACGCCAGACGGGCAGAAGTTCGTCGTGCCACGCATCCTCGACCCCCGGACGAACCTTCGCACCACGCTCACCAAGATCGTCGAGCGTTCCGGATTCGAGCCGTGGCCACGACTCTTCCAGAACCTTCGCGCGTCGTGTGCGACCGACTGGGTACAGCGCTATCCAAACCACGAGGTCGCCAGGTGGCTGGGGCACTCGCCGTTGATCGCTGCCACCCACTACCTACAAGCCCGGGACCACCATTTCCGGGACGTCGTTCAGGGCGGCGCACATTCCGGCGCACCGGAGGCGCAAAACCCGGCGCAGCAACCGTCCGCAGTCACACGCAACATTTCGCGGGAATCAGCGCAAGTGGCTCGCGGGCAGCCACTTGTGCGAGATCGTGCGAACCCTCGCGATGCGTCGCGAGGGAAGCAAGTGGGCGACGAGGGACTCGAACCCCCAACCCCCTCGGTGTAAACGAGGTGCTCTGACCAATTGAGCTAGCCGCCCTTCGTTCAAGCGGCCCAAGCCATCCATGGACTTGTGCCGCCGGCGGCATCGCGTCCGGCGATGCCACCGGAGAGTGTAGCCGATGGCGTTCGGTCGGCAGCGTGAAGCACGAACCCCGAGCCGCGCAGCAGGGCAGCCCGCATCGCTCACGCGATTGCGGCTTCTTGAGTGGCGTCGGGGCACGGGTGTCCCTGAGCCCACTCGCGATCCTGCCCGCATCGCTTACGCGATTGCGGCTTCTTGAGGGGCGACGGGGCACGGGTGACCCTGAGCCCACCAGGCGGCCCGCAGGCCCGCATTGCTCACGCGATGGCGGCTTCCTGACGCGAGCATCGGCAAGCCGGCGCGCACCGGAGGCCCCGTCTCGTCAGGCCGGCTTCGGCGGCGGCACGACGACCCGGACCCCAAGTTCGACCAGCTGCTTCGTCTCCACCTGCGACGGGGCGCCCGTCATCAGGTCGCTCGCCTTCTGCGTCTTCGGGAAGGCGATCACATCGCGGATGCTGTCGAGCTTGCCGAAGAGCATCACCCAGCGGTCGATGCCCAGGGCGATGCCGCCGTGCGGTGGGGCCCCGCTCCGCAGGGCGTCGAGCAGGAAGCCGAACCGCTCGCGGGCCACCTCCGGGGTGATGCCGAGGAGCTTGAACACCTTCTCCTGCGTGGCCCCGTCGTGGATCCGGATCGTGCCGCCGCCGGCCTCGGAGCCGTTGATGACGAGGTCGTAGGCCACGGCCCGGCAGGCCGCCGGATCGCTCTCCAGGATGTCGAGGTCCGCGGGCCGCGGGGCCGTGAACGGGTGGTGCATCGAGGCCCAGCCGCCGGTCTCGGTGTCGCGGGCGAACATCGGGAAGTCGACGACCCAGGAGAAGTGCATGGCGTCAGCGTCGTAGAGGCCGAGCTGGCCGCCGAGCCGCTTCCGCAGCATGTGCAACGCCTTGCAGGTGACGTCGAACGAATCGGCCACGATCAGCGCCAGATCCCCCGGCTCGCAGCCGAGACGTTCCTTGAGGGCTGCGGCGACCGAGCCGATGTTCTTTGCCACCGGTCCCGACCA
>CAYSPN010000564.1:0-1601 GCA_964432895.1 uncultured Candidatus Kuenenia sp. | reverse complement strand
CTCGGCCCACGACCCGGTCTCCTTGTTCGGATCCAGGTTGAACTCCCAGCAATAGGCGTGCGTGTGCACGTCAAAGAGCGTCTGGGGCACGAACGTGAGCGGATCCCGCGGGCCGGCCTTGCCCGGCTTCGCCGAAGCGTTCACCTGCTTGGCGACTGCGGCGGATACCGCGTGCCACTCATTCACGAATGCCAGGACATCTTCCTGCAACGCCTCCTCCTCGGCCTTCACGCCCACGTGCAGCAGACCGATGTCGAGACCAGTGGCCAGCCGCCGCACGATTGGCGGACACGCCCCGTGGCGAGTGCTCACGAAGTCGAGGGCGATCACGCCCGATGGCCTGTTGAAGGACCAATCGCCGGGAAGACCGCGATAGAACTGTACACGCGTCAGCTCATCCGCCTCAGGCTCCGCGGCAAGCCGCGCGAGCGCAATCGGATCATATTGCACCCGTGCGGTGACGAGCGGCGCCCACACGGGCGGCTGGCCACCGGCTGCCGCGGTCGCCTGCTCCGCTTGGGTGAGGGCCTCGACGGCGAGGCGGTCGGCGCCGAGCAGGTCGAGCACATAGGCCAACCGCCACTGCCCGCGGGCAGGCTCTTTCTGCGTCGCCAGCAGCCGCTGGGCGTAGAGGAGCGCACGGGCCGCATACACGGTGGGCTGCGTACTCCAAACCTTCTCCGTCAACATCGCGAGATTCGCATAGCCTGCGGCCAGGCGGTCGAGTCCATCGTCAGACTCGCCACGCTGTCGCATGAGATCGTGGAGCCGGCGGACCTCGGACAGTTGCGCGAGCGGCGAAAAACGCCCCGGGCCGGGCGGCAACACGGCGTTTTCGCCGACGGCCCGTTTAACACGCGGGGCCGACGGTGCGAACCCGGCCTTACGCAAAACATCGGGCAACTTCTCGCGGCTCTGCCGCTCGAGCGCGGCGGCCAGGGCAGCGTAGTCCACGAGTCCATCGATCGGCTTGAAGGTGACCGAGTCGGTATGCTTCGTGCCACCGGCTCCGTCGCCGCCGAACACGAGGTCGTAGCGGACCGATCCGGCTGCGTCGGCAGTCGTCCGGATCGTGACGGCGGTCTCGTCCTTGGTATCGATCTGATCGCCGAGCGACGCATCGCGCGTCACGAGGCCAAGCTCATCGCGGGCGGCGATCAGAACTGCCTGACGGACCAGTTCACGCACCAGCAGACCCCCGTGCGCAGGGCCTCCGCCCGCCACCTTCTCGCCCGGCGGGGCGGCCCGCAGTCGGAAGACTGGAGCGCCGCCGGATGGCGGCTCGCTTTCAGCGGATCGGCCAACCTGCGGCAGCAGGATCACGGCCGTGCATGGCAGGAATGCGCACCACCGAACGAATGAAAAACTTCGGAATAGTCGCATCAAGCCATGCTCCTTGGGAGGGGTCAATACGCTCACGGAGTTTATGCGTCCTCGGCACCTACTGGGAAGGGATAGAGCGGTCGAAGGCACTTCCACAACCGCTTGGCCGGTGACGGGCGGTCGATGGGGTGCAGTCCCGGGCCCTTCGCAGCACCGCAGACTGTGCGGCCATCGCTCAACTGCCCTCGAAATACCCCCGTCACGAGCTGTTTCTCGCC
>CAYSPN010000563.1:0-9085 GCA_964432895.1 uncultured Candidatus Kuenenia sp. | reverse complement strand
TCTTCGCGGCTTGGCAGTTCATGCGGCCCACGCCGGAGCATCGCGATCCTGTGACCAGCGCCGAAGAGTAGGCAGACAACAGGACTGCGTCCTCTTCCCTCTCCCCGGTGGTGGCACTCCGCGGGCTTCGGAAATCCCTTGCCGAGGGCGTCTTCAAGTAAGCTGATAATTACGCATCCACGAATCGCAGCCTGAATGACTGGGCGTTCAGCATTGATCAGGCGATCGAGGTGGGCGGCAAGGAGCCCATTCGTGGCTACGATTACGCCGCCCTGATCGGCTCCTTCCCGAGATCTGAGTTCTGTCACTCATGACCGTTCCCTCCGTTTCGACACTGGTTGTCCTGCTTGGCAACGCTCGCGGAGGGGAAAAAACATGGCATACCATGTATGCCAATCTTCTTGAGCCCCTGAATGCCGATCTCGCGCTCCTCTTTGGCCGCCGCGCCGACCATTCAGCCTCTCTGTACGAGAGGGCGACGTACGTGTGGGAAATTGAGGAGCACGCTGACTGGGGTGACCATTACAGACAGCGATGTGCCACACAGAATTGGTCGATGATGGCCGATCGTTACAAACGAACGGGCATCATGGGCGGCACGGGAAAGCTGAAGGGCAGCGGTGCCATCATCTTGGCACTCAGAGACACTCTGCTCGGCTACAAGGAATTCCTGACACGATATGATCGCATCGTCCTGACCCGGTCTGACTTCTTTTATGTAGACACGCACCCTGATCTACCCAACGACGCGATCTGGGTCGTAGCGGGCGAGGACTACGGCGGAATCACCGATCGTCACCATGTTTTCCCTTCGCGGCTCTGCGACCAGGCCCTCGGTGTGCTGGCGTACATGGACAGCAATTCCTTACTGGATCGAATCCGCACGACAGCGGCATACAACCCCGAGATGTTTCTGCTGGACATGTTTCGTTATCACCGAATCGACGCCTTGGTACGAAGGTTCCCGCGGGTGCAGTTCACCGTAGCCACCAAAGATGACAGCACGCGATGGCGGAGAGCGACGGTCGCGCTGCCCGGTGATCAGCAGCTGCTCGTCAAGTATCCGTCCGAATATCGGGATGCGATGCAATTGAGTAAGACCGATTTTGATCACTCGCGATTCCAGCGATTCATGTTGTGGCTGTTCGGCAGCTGAAGGCGACCCGTAACGTGCCCGGCCCGCGGCAGCCTGTGGATGACGTCGTCTCTGGTTTGAACGGGTTGGAATTCCGACGCAGAACCGCATCACTCCAAGCCGTAGGCGCCCGCCATCGGGATGTCGAGGCCCGTGCGGCTGGCGAACTGCGTCCGCGACAGGAACCGCGGCTCGAGGTTGAACGTGAAGCCCACGTTGTTGCGGCTGTAGTCGACATTGAAGCCGAACGTCATCAGGAACGACTCGCCGATCCGCACGAGCTGGAAATTCTGCCCGATGTTCATCCCCTTGAGATTGAGCGCCGTGCCGAAGGAGCTCGCCCACTTGGGGCTCATGCGGTAGGTGTAGGACCCGGTGAGCACGCTGGCATCGATCGGGCCGCCGAATTCGTTGAAGCCTATATAGAAGCTGCCGCGGGGCGTGCGGTTGAGCAGCGCGCCGAAGGTGTAGAGCTGCTGGCCGCCTGTGAAGAAGTCGACGTCGGCGGTCGAGAGCAGCGTGGTGCGGTCACCCACGTGCCAGCGGAAGTCATACTGCCAGAGGCCGAGCGTCTGGCCGAAGTTCTGGCTCGTCGTCGGAAAGAGTTCGCCGTCCACGTCGAAGACGATCCAGTCGATGATCCGGCGGTTGCCCATCGGGCCACGCTTCGTCTGCCACCGCTGCCGGGCCCCCAGCCGGAAGGCCGTCAGGTCGTTGGCAATCTCAGTTGGCCCCGTCACCCAGCCGCCCATGCCGCGGCGGACGGCGTAGGTCCGCGGGTCGTATTTGTTGCTCGGGCCGAAGACATAGGGGGCCCCCAGCGGCGTGGCCTGGCCCGGAATGGCGCCATAGTCCCAGTAGGGAATGTTGCGCCGATATTGGTTGATCGTGTCGTCGTCAATCTGATCATAGAGTGGAAACTGCGTGATGCTCTGCGTGCTGTTGGCGTAGGAGAACTCCGCCTCCCAGACCACCTTGTGGGCGAGGCCGTGCACATTCCAGAGCTGGCTCTCCACCGAATCGTCCGACGTCCACATCGGCAGCGTCGAGCGGACGCCCACCTGCCCGTAGGCCCGGTCGATCGGCGACTGGGTGATGTCCTGCCCCCAGTGCGCGAGTTCTCCAAGCGCGTAGGGAACGATCTTCACCACACCTGCCTGGAAGGGCAGGTCGATCTCGTGCCGCGTCGCCAGCCGCTCGCCGATGACGTTGTTTTCGTAGGGCAGCGTCGTCCAGATGCTCGACCCCTGCCCTGCCGTCGGCGTCTGCGGCAGGTTCTGCCGCACGTACGACACGCCCGAGTGCTGATACCACGTCAGTGCATCCTGCGCGAGCGGCTGCCCGAGCCAGTAGTGGTCGAGCCGCGGCCACCACTCACTCTGGGTGAAGAACGGGTTGACGCGGGCGCTTGTGAGCAGCCGCAGTTCGCGATTCTCGATCGGCCTGCGCAGGTCGAGCCAGGTGCGTTGCTCGTAGCCTTCCTCCCACTCCGCCTCGTAGTATTCCTCGAGGAAGTTCATGTCGCTGATCCAGCCAGCCGTACCGCGGACCTGCCAGCCGCCGAAGAAGCTGTCGGTGCTGCCGCCGAGATCCTGACGGTGCCGCCAGAACGAGCGGCCGCGGAACGTGCGATTGGGATACCCGGGATAGGTGAAGTCGCGACGATAGAGGCCGAGGTTATCCTGGCCGACGTCGCCGATGAACCAGGCGTCGAGGTCGCCGCTGGCGGGCCCGCCGAAGCCGAGGAAGTCGGGCCGGTTATAGAGGAGCGAGGTGCCGCCGCCGGGGCCACGGAGACTCAGATAATCGACGTCGAAATCCCAATCGACGCCGTCTGGCGGCCGTTGGACGCCAAACACCTGGAAGGCGTCCCAGCTGGTGAGCAGCTGCGTGCCGAAGATGCGGTCGTTCTTGATCTGCGCGTTGTTGATATAGAAGGTGGGCTTCTTCGCGTTGGTCGCCAGCACCGGCCACCAGAGCACCGGCACCCCGCCGAGCGTGAGCGTGTTGCCACGGCTCGTGATGAACTGCTGGTGTTCGACGGCAGGCTCACCGGTGGCGGGATCGATGGCTCGCTGGCCACCGGGCCCGGCCAGCGGCACCTGCTCGTCGGTGAACTCAAGCTCGCGGGAGCGAAACTCCCAACTCGGCACACCCAGGCGGCTGGAAGTGAGGCCCGTCTGCTGGGCGACGAAGCGGCTGCGGTCCACCTGCCGCAGCACGTCGGCCCGCAGTCGCACCACGCCGGAATAGTTGTCGACCGGGGTGAGCACCGTGGCACCCGTGATCACGCCGCTGGACCGCGGCACGTCATAGAACATGCTGACCGCCTCGACGACCCGCTGTCCCTGCCGGAAGACGACGTTGCCCTCCATGTAGAGTTCCAGTGGCACATCGCCGGCCTGGGCGGCATTGCCTTCGAGGTCGGGCTGCGACTGACCGCGGGTCCAGATCACGAGACGGTCGGCCGAGATATCGAGCGGGCCGGCCGGATCGACGCCATCCACGACGAGGTTCACGCCCGAGGTGATCACCGCCACCCACTCGTTGCCCGCCGGACTGGGAAACCAGCGGATGTTGAGCGGCACGCTCGACCGTGGGAAAGCACGCAGCCGGCGGGCGGTCGTGGCGGTGTTCACCTGCGGCACCGGGGCCGCACCAAACTCGCTGAACTGGGCCCGCTGGATCGGCTCCTCGGCCGCGGCATCGGCGTCGGCGGTGTAGGCGACCGGCACGACACGGTCGGCGGGCGCGTCGTAGATCGGCGGCGTGCCCGCGGTGGGCACGACACTGGCAAACTCGAGGGTCGGCTCACGATGCATCCAGAAACGGCCCGTCCAACGTGGACCACGGACGGTCATCGCGGCGGTGTCAGCGCCAGCGGCTCCCGATCGAACAGACACATTTCCCGCCATGCGAACGAGCATGCTGCGGACGGTTCTGTGCCGCGACTCCTCTTCCTCACCCTCGTCGCTGTCGATCGACGGCGCCGGCTCCTGTTCGATCCAGACCACCGCCTCGTGGGCCACGGCCTCCGTCGCCCCCTGCGTGATCCGCACGCCGCCAGTGAGATGCCAGACATCGTACGAGCCCTCCGTCCACCGCGCGGCCTGCGTGGCGTTGACCGTGACGTTCTCACTTGGATCGGCCGACGGCACCTCGATCCTTCCAGCCTCGGCGATTGCCGCGGCCAGCCCACGGGCAGGCAGCGAAGCGAGCGCACCGGCGGTGGCGGTCTCCTTCAGCGGTTGCGCGGTGACAGCGGGCTGCGCCGCGGCCGGCCGCATGGCCATGAGCGTTACCACCGGCGCAAGCACGCATGCCAACAACAACCGCCTCGCCTCGATTCGCGGGCGCGCAGACCCTCGGCGCGACGGAGCATGAGCCGGATGTCGCGAGGGCGCAGCGGTGGCGTGGTCGAGCAGAAAAAACACGCGTGAAAGAGCGTCTCTGGGGGGGCGGAAACGGACAGATCCGGAAAAAGCGCGGGACTATAGGAGTGCCCGCGCCGACGGGTCAAGGCGATGCCGCCGCCGCTTAGACTCCGCAAGTCGTGGCTGCAAAAAGGGTTACTGATGTTCACAGGGCACCCAACACCAGACCGCAGGCCCGTGGCTGGCGGGCCCTTCCGCCACGCCCCGCCCTCACAAGCCACGCAGTATGGGAGATCCGGAGAGCGACCATTCTGGCAACCCAGGCAAGCTTGATCCTCACGCCGTCTGCCCAGCCCGCTTCTCCCCGCCGCGGTACCATACTCCTCCGGACTGCGTGGACCGCTCTCTGCCCGCCGCTCCGACGGGTTGCCCACGCCGCCCCAGCCCCGCCCTTCGTTCGATCTCCCCGCCAGTTGCCCCACTCAACCCTCACGCGAGTCGCCCGATCCATGCCCACGGTTGAGAATCGTGTCGCCCACTGGCTGGTTCGCTACCGCACGCCGCTGGCGGTGCTCGCGGTGCTGGTGACGATCGTGTCGGTCGCGGAGTCGCGACGGCTCGAATTCGTTCGTTCGATCGACACGATGTTCGACCGCACCGATCCGGCACTCGTGCCGTACCGCCGGATGATTCGCGCGTTTGGTTCGAGCGAAGTAGTGCTGGCGGCCTACGACGACCCAGACCTCTTCTCCCCTCCAGGAATCGAACGGCTCCGCACGCTCACCGACACGCTCGCTGCGCTCCCGGGCATCGCCTCGGCCACGAGCCTCGCCGACACGCCGCTGGGCAACCGCATCATCGAGATCGACACGAGCCCGACAGCGCGGCGACTCGTCGAACTGCTGGAAGGGTATGCCGTTGGCGCAGACCACCGCACCGCGGCGGTGGTCTGCGTGCTGCAGGCTCCGGCTGCAGCGTCTGACGACACTCCCACGAAAGGGGCTGAACGGCCGCCGGCGGACTTTCGCGCCGATGCGATCGACCGCCTCCGCGCCGTCATGGCCGAGCTGCCTGCGGGCACCGTTGCGGGTGAGCCGGTGATGCTCCGCGACGGGTTCGCGATGCTGAAGCGTGACGGCAATCTGCTTGGCACCGCGAGCGCCGTTCTGGCCGGCGCGGTCCTGCTCGTCTCCTTCCGCAGCATCCGTTGGCTGGTCGTGCCGCTGGCGGTCGTGCTCCTGTCTCTCTGGAGTACGCGGGGCGTGCTGGCCATCATCGGCCTCAAACTGACGATGGTCTCGACCATGCTCTCCGCGATGGTCACGGTGGTGGCGATCGCCACCGTCGTGCACGTGATCGTGGAGTTCCGGCGGCAGCGTGAAGAAGGCCTGTCTCCGGCCGCGGCGCTCGAGCGCACGATCTCGCTCCTGTTCTGGCCGGTGGTGGGATCGATCGCCACCGACGTGATCGGCTTCGGATCGCTCATCGCCAGCCGTGTTGGGCCGGTCCACGACTTTGGCATCATGACGAGCGTGGGCGCGGTGATGGTGCTCGTCGCGACGGCGCTCGTGGTGCCATTCCTGGCGTTGTGGGGACGGTTCGACGCCGATCCGAAGCGGGCCTGGGGCGAGGGTGTGCTCGAACTCGGGCTCGACGGCCTCGTGCGTCGAATCGTGCAGCATCCGGTCCCGATCCTGCTCGGTTCAACGCTTCTGGTGCTCGCGGCAGTGGCGGGCATGCGGTGGCTGGAGGTGGAAACCGATTTCACCCGCAACTTTCGGCGTTCGAGCCCGGTGGTCGCCTCCTATGACATGATCGAGACTCGCCTGGGAGGGGCCGGCGTGTGGGATGTGCTCCTGCCAGCGGGCAAGGCGATCGATGGGAATGTGCTCGGCGACATGGCCCGGCTGGAGCACCGGCTGCGGACGGAGGTCACGATTCCCGATGGCGATGGCCGACCGGCGCCCGCCCTGACCAAGGTCATGAGTCTGGCCGATGTGATGGCGGCCGTGTCGCCGATACCCCTCGAGCGACTGCAGAGCACACGGGTGGGCAGTTGGCTCGTGACCGGTGCGCTCGACGTGATCCAGCAGCAGGTGCCGCAACTGGGTCGCACATTCATCGGCCGCGATCCCGATGACGGCTCAACCTGGCTGCGGGTCATGCTCCGAGCCCACGAACGACAGCCCGCGCCACAGAAACGCGCGATCATCGAGCAGGTCAACCGGATCGTGGCCGAGGAGTTTCCGGCCCGGGACGGGCGGCCGGCCGGGGCGGTGACCGGCTTCTTCGTGCTCCTCGCACAGCTCGTGGATCGCATGCTCTCCGACCAGTGGCTGACATTCCTGCTGGCCGCGGCGGGAATCTTCCTGCTCTTGGCAGTCAGCTTTCGCAGCCTTCTCGTGGCGGCAGTGGCGCTCGTGCCCAATGCCCTGCCGATCTTCGTGGTGCTCGGCTTGCTTGGGTGGGCCGGCGAGCGGATCAACATGGGCACGGCGATGATCGCTGCGGTCTCGATGGGACTCTCAGTCGACAGTTCGATCCACTACATCGCGGCCTTCCGCCGTCGGCTTGCGTCGGGGCAGCCGATCGCTGCCGCACTCGCAACCGCCCACCAGACCGCCGGCCGGGCGATGATCTTCTCCACACTCGCCCTCGTCATCGGGTTTCTCGCACTCACCACCAGCGGGTTCATCCCCACGGTCTCATTCGGGGCTCTCTCCTGCCTCACGCTCACGGGGGGCCTTCTCGGCAACCTCGTCGTGCTCCCCGTGCTGCTCTCGTTGCTGGCCCCGTGGCTCAGCCCAGGCTGTCGAACCGCCGAAAACACGTTACATTCGTCGGTTCCATCCACCGCAGCCAGGAGGCTTCCATGAGCCACGAATTTTCCCACCTCCGTGCCGGCGGCGCCGCTGGCGGGATCGTCGCCGATCCGGCCGCGCGGCCCGAAGCCATCGAGGCCGACGCCATCGTGACGTTTCTCACCGAGGGTGGCATCGGCTCCGGTGCCGTTGCGGAGATCGACCGAGCAACCGGTGGGCTCCTCTCCAGGCTGGCCGCGGCCGGGGAAATCACCGGCAAGCGGTATGAGTGCGTGCCCATCCTCGCAGCCACCGGGCTCAAGGCTGGGCAACTCGTGGTGGTGGGCCTCGGCAAACGCGAGGAGCTCGACGCGGGCGTGCTCTACCGCGCGGCGGCGACAGCCTCGAAACACCTTGCCGGCCGGCCTCGCGCAAAGGTCGCTTTCGTCGCCGACGGCTCCTGGTCGACCCGGCAGGCGGAGCAGGCCGTAGCTGGTGCAGCCGTCGGCATGGTGGGGCAGGATCTCTACCGTGCCGAGAAGAAACGCACGCGGTTCGGCAGCACCGTCTGGCTGGTGGCGGCGCCCGAGGCCGTTGCCCGCGGGGTGGTGATCGGTGAAGGTGTCAACCTCGCCCGACGGCTGGTCAACATGCCGCCCGATGACCTCTATCCGCAGACCTTTTCCGAGGAGGCGGCGGCCGTGGCCGGCCGCACCGGAATGGAGATCGAGATCTGGGACGAAGAGCAGCTGGCGAGAGAACGCTGCCACGCGATCCTCGCGGTCGGCCGGGGCTCGAACCGTGCCCCCAGGCTCGTGATCCTCCGCTATCGTGGGCCGGGAGCCGGGGATGGTCAGCCCGACCTCGCGCTCGTCGGCAAGGGCGTGACGTTCGATTCGGGCGGCCTGTCGCTCAAACCATCCGATTCGATGCTCACCATGAAGTGCGACATGTCCGGAGGGGCGGCCATGCTGGCAGCGGCGGCCACGATCGCCGCGCTGAAGCTGCCGGTGAACCTCGTCGTCGCGATCGGCCTCGTGGAAAACATGACCGGCCCAGCCGCCTACAAGCTCGGCGACGTGATCACGTCGCGGAGCGGCACCACGATCGAGATCCACAACACGGATGCCGAGGGGCGAGTCGTGCTGGCCGACGTGCTCGACGTGGTCCGCGGCTTCAAGCCGAAGCGGATCATCGACGCCGCCACGCTCACCGGTGCCTGTATGGTGGCGCTGGGGCATGATGTCGCAGGGCTCTTCACCAATGACCAGGCCGGCTGCGACGATCTCGCCCGGGCGGCCCGCGCCGTTGGCGAGCCGGTCTGGCAGCTGCCGATGTATGCCGACTACGACGACCAGATCAGAAGCGATGTGGCTGATATCAAGAACGTCGGCGACGGCCGTTGGGGGGGCGCCATCACGGCGGCGAAGTTCCTTGAGCGGTTCGTGGGCGGCATCCCCTGGACACACGTCGACATCGCTGGCCCGGCATTCGCCGAGAAGCCCCGCCCATGGATCGACGGCGGCGGCACAGGCGCACTCGTGCGACCACTGGTGGAACTCGTCCGCGGCCCGGAGTAAGGGCTGGCCGTCCTACGGAAAACATCGAATAGTTGACACTTGCCCCTCGCGAATTGGCCGCGGTTCGGGGCTGACCGGACCCCATCGCCGGACGTTCGCTACGGCCATCCTGGCCTTCGCTCACTCGATGCTGACTGCGCTCCGGCATCCTGCCTGCGCTGGTCAGCAACGCCGGCTCTTGGGGCCCGGCCAGCC
>CAYSPN010000562.1:0-5601 GCA_964432895.1 uncultured Candidatus Kuenenia sp. | reverse complement strand
CCTCCTGCTCGCGGACGACCGCCACGACGCAGACGCCTGAGTTGAGCCTCGCCGAAACTGCTGACAATCCGCATTCCCTTGCTTGCGCTGCGGGCTTGGATGAGGCCCTACTCCCATACAAGCCCGACGCGCGAGCGAGGGAATCCGCGCCGCGTATCCACAACGCCGCGTCGATCAGTCAATCGGCCCCCGCAGCGCGTCGAGCACGCGTTGCATGTCGGCCGGGAGCGGGGCGGTGAATTCGATCCGCTCCCGTGTCACAGGATGATCGACCGCGAGACTGGCGGCGTGCAGTGCCTGCCGCTCGATGAGCGCCGTGCCGGCTCCGTCGTCGGCAAGCCCGAAGAAGGCCGGTTCGATGCGGGTGCGGCCGCTGTAGAGACCGTCACTGAGGACCGGACAGCCGATCGCCGCCAAATGCACACGAATCTGGTGCGTTCGCCCGGTCTTGGGCGCGACCTTCACAAGCGCTGCCCCGCGAAATCGCTCCAGCACCTCGAACCGTGTGACCGCGTCGCGGCTGGTGGAGTGGTCGCGGCGGACCGCCATCTTCTCCCGCTGGTAGGGATGGATGCCGATCGGCAGGCTGATCTCGTCGCTGTCGAACTGCGGCTGCCCCTGGGTGATCGCGAGATAGGTCTTCGTGACGGTGCGCCGCTCGAACTGCTTCGCGAGTCCATGGTGGGCCTCCTCGGTACGTGCCACCACGATCACCCCGCTGGTGTCGCGGTCGAGACGATGGACGATCCCCGGCCGCGTCGGACCGCCGGCGCTCGAGAGTCCCGAACTGCCGGCGACCGCGTCCGCACGTTCGAGGTGCCACTTGAGCGCCCCCGCGAGCGTGCCCTTCCAGTTGCCCTTGGCGGGATGCACGACCATACCGGCCGGCTTGTTCACAACCGCGATCCAGTCGTCGAGGTGCACAAACTCCAGCGGAATCTCCTCCGCTGCCGGCCCGGCCCGCGGCGGCTCTGGCACCGTCATGCAGACGATCGATCCGGTCCGCAGCTTGTGCGACGCCCGCGACACGACGCCATCGACCCGCACGGCTCCCTTGTCGATCGACCGCGCGAGGAACGATCGGCTCTGCTCCGGAAACGCGCGGGCGAGAAAGACATCGAGCCGCGTGCCGGCAGCAGCCTCATCGGCCGTGAGCTGGATGTCGGTGCCGGGAACGAAGCCTGTATGGTCGCTACTGTCCGGCAGCAGGCTGGGCTGGTGCGGCGGCTGGCTCGGCGTTGGCTGGGTTGGCGACATTTGTGGCACTGGCCGGCGGCGTGATCTTCTGGGCTCCGAACCAATCGTACCACTGCCGGGTCGACTCGCGACCGAGTTCGGCGGCCCGGGCGGATGCGACCTGAGCGATCGCGTCGGCCGGAAACTCGGCAGCCACCGCCTCGTAGCCACGGCGGGCCTCCGCCAGCTGTCCAAGGCTTTCCCTGGCCTTTGCCAGTCCGAAGACGACCCGTTCGCCGAGCAATCCCTGCGGTCTGCCCGCCATCAGCGACGAATAGGCCTCAACGGCGGCTTGCAGGCGGCCCTCGGCCCGCTGCCGGTCGATGAATAGCAGCTGCGTGCCCTCCGATGCTGCAGCGTCCGCCATCAGCAGTTCCGCCCAGCGGGCGGCGTCGGTGCCCGGATAGCGGCGGATCACCTCGTTGAACGAATCCGAGTCGCCCGCCGACATCGCCGCGAGACAGGCGTCCCAGCTCTGCGTGCGGGTGGCCTCGGCCTGCGACTGCACCACGCCGAATGCGACGAATGCGGCCAGGGCTGCGGCCAGCCCCGCGAGGATCGTGCTGAAGTAGGGACGAATGCGATCGACCACCGCCAGCGTGGCATCGGCAAGGTCGTTGTCGCCCAGTTCCCCTTTCACCAGTTCCTCTTCCGCCAGCGCCACATCCACACGATCGGCATCGAGCGGGGTCGCTTCGTCGCTAGCCGGCCGCAGGCGGCTCCCTGCGTCCGACGTCATGCCGGGTTTTCTGCGACGGTTGTGCGATGGTTTCTTCACGGCGTTCTCCTGGAGGCCGCGGCCGATGGCTCCCAACCTGAGGGAGCGGTGGACGCAGCCGCGAGAAATAGAGACTTCCCGGCGCAGAGCGTCAAGCCAGACTGTGACGCGTGTGGTAGATTCCGCGTCCCATGAATCCCGCCAACACTCCTGCCGCTCCCCAGAAGCCTTCGACCGGCCTCAATCCGGCGCAGACCCAGGCCGTATGGGCACCGGTGGGACCGCTCCTGGTGCTTGCCGGGGCCGGCACGGGCAAGACCCGCGTGGTCATCGCGAGGATCGCCCACCTTGTCTGGCGCGGCACACGTCCGTCGCGGATTCTGGCCGTCACGTTCACCAACAAGGCGGCGAAGGAGATGCTCGCCCGAGCCGGCAAGCTGCTCAAGACGAAGAACGACGAACAGCCTGAGATTTCCACGATCCACTCGCTCTGCGTCCGCATTCTCAGGCGGCATGCCGCAAGGGTGGGCCTCCCTGGCCGGTTTGCCATCATCGATCGCGGCGAACAGGAGTCGACCGCGAGGAAGGTGCTCAAGGAGCTCAAGGTGCCCGAGGCCACGCTCCGCCCAGGGGACCTGCTCGACCGCATCAGCCGCTGGAAGAGCGCGGCGGTGCGTCCCGACGGCGCGTTCGACGCGATCCCGGCCGACGCGCAGGAGTCGTGGGAACTGGCCGCCGCGGGCTACCGGCGCTATCAGCAGGCCCTGCGCACGGCGGGCGCCGTCGACTTCGACGACCTGCTGCTCGTGGTGGACGATCTCTTCGCCGAGCACGAGGAGGTCCGCCAGGCCGAGGCGTCGCGGTTCGATCATCTGCTCGTCGACGAATACCAGGACACCAGCGGTATTCAGGAGCGGATCGTGGCGGCATTGGCCCGTGACCACCGCAGCCTGTGCGTGGTGGGCGACGACGACCAGTCGATCTATGCCTGGCGGGGTGCTGAAATCTCGCACATCCTTGAATTCCCGCGACGCTGGCCGGGCGCGACGGTCGTGCGGCTCGAGGAGAATTACCGTTCGACGCCCGAGATCATCCACGCCGCCAACACGCTCATCGCCCGCAACTCGCGGCGGCATGGCAAGACGCTCATCTCCAAGGCGGCCTCCGGGCCGCCGCCGGCGATCGTGCAGGCCCAGGACGAGATCGACGAGTCGCGACGCGTGGTGAGCGACATCGAATCCCGACTGAAAGAAGGATCGGTCGCGCCGGCCGAGGCCGTGATCCTCTTCCGCACCGGCGAGCAGACCCGCGTGTTCGAACAGGAACTCCGCCGCCGGAGCATTCCCTATGAACTCATCGGTAGCCGCTCCTTCTTCGACCGCCGCGAGGTGAAGGACGTGATGGCGCTGTTGCGGGTGCTCGTCGATCCTGACGACGACCTCGCCCTGTCGCGGGTCGCCAACGTGCCCCCGCGGGGGCTCTCCGGAACGACGGTGCAGGCTGCTCGCAATGCGGGCACCGCCGCGGGCCACAGCCTCTGGAAGGAGCTGCTCGCCGCCCGTGACTCCCATCGGCTCTCGACCGCGGCGACAGCGGGCGTGATGGCGCTCGAGCGTGTGGTCGCGCTGCGGGAAGGCGCGGCGACGCGGGGCGCGGGCGAGACGCTGCGAACGCTGCTTGAGTTGATCGGCTACCGCGGCTTTCTGCAGAAGGAATACGAGGACGATCCCGCCGAGCAGGAGGCGAGATGGGACTGCGTGGAACAGATGGTCAACGCGCTGGCCGACCATGAAAAATCGTGCAAAACGCTCCCCACAGCCAAGCGGCCTGATTTTGCTGGGATGGTTCGCGGGTTTCTCGACGAACTCGTGCTCGACGTCACGGAGGCGGAGCGGTTTCGTTCCGACAAGCCGAAGGGCAACGTGCTCCGTCTGATGACCCTCCATGCGGCGAAGGGGCTGGAGTTCGACTGCGTCTGGATGGTGGGGATGGAGGAGGGGCTGCTGCCGCACCACCGCTCCCTCAACGACGGCCTGCAGGCGATCGACGAGGAACGACGGCTCTGCTACGTGGGCGTCACCCGCGCGAAGAAACGGCTCGCCCTCTCCCTCTGCCTCACGCGGATGAAATGGGGCAAGAGCAAGCCCTGTAAGCCAAGTCGGTTTCTCTACGAGCTCACCGGGCAGGCGGAGAAGTTCACGGACGAGCCGGCGGGCGGATCGCCGACAGGAACACATCCGGCAGCATCTGCATCAGCGGCACAAGCTGGACGGGGAGGCCGAGGCCCAGCCCGCCGCGGGCAATCGAAGCGTACGTAGCGACCAGACCGCGGGCGAGCTTCGCGCCCCCTGCGTGCCAGGGAAACCATGGCGCTGTCGGCCATACCACCAGCGGCGTCCGCAGGATGGTGTTATGCACCAGTGGCAGAAAGAGCGGATCGTGCACGCGACCGATGCCGCTGGCGGGTGAGGCGAGCGTGCCACCGGGAAACCCGCCCCACGGCACGTTCGCAAGCGAGTAGGCCAGCGCCGACCAGCCGTTGACGGCCACGACGCCGTATTCGAGATGCTCGACCAGCAGCTCCGCCCGCTGACGATCCCGCGTGGCGAGTGTCGTCGGGATGGTGACGCTCGCCGCCAACGATCCCGGCAGGCCGTGCACGAGACCGCCCGCCCGCGTGCAGAACGCCTCGATGTCGTCGGCGTCGATGGCCGTCTCCGCGGCGACCGGCACGAACCATTCCCGCGTGACCCAGGCTCGATCCCGCTCGATGTCGAGCCCTGTGCGAAACACCCACGGCAGCGTGCCATCGGCCGGCGCCTGCCGGCCGGCGATCGATTCCCACGCGGTCGACGCGCCCGGATACCAGGCCGGGCGGGCAGGCAGGCTCGCGAGCCGACGGCTGATGAGCCTGAGAAATTCGTCTCGCTGCGGCCATGCCCGGCAGGTGATGACGAGTTTGGTCGCGATGCAGTTGAACGACGTGTTGTTGGCGATCGACGCCGCCACGGTGTCGGCCTGGCAGGCGAGTTGGGCCGGCGTGTAGCGGCCCGGCACGATGATCCACGGCGTGACGTTCCCCAACTCGCAGGTGATCGGTTTCGAGAGCAGAGGCTCGGCACCGGCCGCATGCGGATCCCGCCCCCCCCAGACGATTGAATCAAACGCTCCCTGCCCGCCAGTGAGATGCACGTGCGTGACCAGCCGCGCGGCGACGGCGGCCTTTGCGACCTCCGGGCCTCCCGTGACGATCGCCAGCAGCCCGGCGTTGATGAGCGGCTCGAGCGCTCTGGTGAGCACCGGCTCGAGCGGTGCATGGATTGGGTGGAGCTTGAGCAGGGCAGCGCGGCCGTGCTCGAAGATCTGGCAGATGACGTCGGTGGCAGCGAGGCCGGTCACGTTGCCCGCGCCGAGCACGACGGCCACACCCCCCGACCGCGGCCGCTCCTCGGCCTCGCGTCGCCAGCTGCGATCGAAGGTGTCGAGTCCGCCCGGGTTCACGCACCGCACGGTGGCCCGGTGGCCGCGAAAGATCATCGGATCGAACAGTGTCCCCACCGGCATGACATCGACCTCGACCAACGACGCGGGGTCGGTGGCTCGCGGATGCCCGCCGGGCCCGGCGTGGGAGAGCCGCGGCGGACGGC
>CAYSPN010000561.1:0-2006 GCA_964432895.1 uncultured Candidatus Kuenenia sp. | reverse complement strand
GCTCGTCGAGGCGGAGTCGGCCGTGCCCAAGGCGGTCGCCGAGTCGCTCACGTCCGGCCAGCTCGGCATTTTCGATTACTACAAGCTACGGAACCTTCAGGCCGATACCGACATGCGTCGCACCATCGCCACCGGCACGACTCCCGGCACCGCCTCGGTGCAATGATGCAGCTCACTCCCGCCACCTGCGTGCTGTTTGCCGCCGGGTTCGACTGGCTAGAGGCCCTGCTGCCGTTTCTGTTCGTGGCGTTCTGGATCGTGTCGCAGGTGTTCGCGGTGGTCCGCCGGCTTCAGGGGGGCGGTCGGCAGCAGCCGCCGCCGCTGCGGCCACGGTTCGACCCAGCCCGTGACCGGCCACATCCGCCGCAGCCGGCGGCCGATGGTGGTGCGGATCCGCGGAGCGATCTCGAGAAGCAGATCGCGGAATTTCTCCGCGAGGCGACCGGCGAGAAGAAGCCGCAGCCCACGATCAAACAGCCCATGGCCAAGCCGAGCGAGCCAATGACGGCCGCGCGGCCGCAGTCGCCGCGACCGGACCGCCGGGCCGATGCCGAGCGTCGTGGTCCGCAGACACCGCGGGCTGCGGCACCCGTCCGGCGGGAGCGGGATCAGAAGAAGGCCGCAGTGCCGAGCGAGGCCGCCGTCCAAACGACCGAGACGGCGCCGCAGCGACAACAGCCGCAGAGCGAGTCGGTGGCCCGACACGTGCAGGATGCCTTCTCACACGAGCTGACACATCTGCGGGGAACGATCGCGCATGAGGAGCCAAAGGCCGGCGGTGCACCTCGGACGTCGGCGCCGACGCAGGCGGATGAGTTGGTGCACCTGCTTCGCAGTCCGGCCACGATCCGGCAGGTGATCCTGCTCCGCGAGATACTCGACCGGCCGGTCGACCGCTGGTGAGGGCGGAGCGTATTCCCTTGCTTGCGCTGCGGGCTTTGATGAAGAGCGGCGGGGGCCCATGGAAGCCCGAAGCGCAAGCGAGAGGAATCCGCGTTGCGTGGTCCGCGGGCGGGAAGCAGCGTGCCATCCGCGGCTGCTGGCGCTGGCTTCGCTAGCACGGACGACACTCCCGGCGCAGTCTGCCTGGATCGCCACGCCACAGGCAAACCACCACGAAAGTGGGGTGTCTGGGAGGCTGGCAGGGGCGTCTTTCCCGGCCTTCTCGCGCGGCAAAAATCGCGGCTTGAGCCTCGGCCCCGGGTGGTCTACAAGACCCTCCGAGGGTTCGCTTTGGTGCGGCCCCTTGCAGCGCGTAGACGAGGTGCCCAAGCCTCGTCTACGCGCCTGTTTTTCATGGATGAAAATCGTGGTCATCTGCCGCACGTTCGTCTGTTTGCTGGCGATCATCCCGGCCATCACCTGCGCCGCGGTCGCGGCCGCCCAGGAGCAGCCCGGCCCCTTTCCCGCCACTGTGCGGGTCACGGCCGACCATACCTATCTCCGCGCGGGTCCGGGTGACGACTTCTATCCCACCGAGCGACTCGTGGCCGGCGCCACGGTCGAAGTCTGGGCCGTCGATCCGTCGGGCTATGTGGCCGTGCGTCCCGTCGAGGGCAGCTTCAGCTGGCTGCGGGCGTGCGACGTCGATCCGGTCTCTACGCTTGGCGATCCTCCGACTGGCCAGGCACCCGGTCGCGGCATCGGCGTGATCGTGACCGATGGCGCCGTCTCGCGGGTGGGATCACAGCTCAACGACCTACGGCATGTCGCCCACGTGAGCCTCGAAGCAGGCGAACGCGTGCAGGTGGTCGACGAGGTTCGGATCGCCGCGGGCCGCCACGCCGGACTGTGGGTGCGGATCGAACCGCCGGCGGGTGAATTCCGCTGGGCGTGGCTGGGCGATCTGGAAACGCCGCCGGGCATCGTGCCGCCTGCTGCGGCCGTCGCCGCCACCGCAGACAGCACTGGCGGCACCACCGAGAGCAACTCCGCATCGATCGGAGAAGCGATGGCCGCGATCAAGGATGCGAGCATCGCCGTCGCGCAGGCTTTCGACACGCCAC
>CAYSPN010000560.1:0-5116 GCA_964432895.1 uncultured Candidatus Kuenenia sp. | reverse complement strand
GTTCCTCTCCGGCCACTCGATGGGAGGCGACGCCGCTTGGGACATCGCACTGGCCCATCCCGATCTCTGGGCCGGACTGGTGGCGATCTCCCCGACGGCTGGCAAGTATGTCAATCACTACTGGCACAACGCCCGCACGCTCCCCATGTATCTCGTTGGCGGAGAACTCGACGCCGCCTGCTTCGGCCGCAACACGATGGATCTCGACCGCTACCTCGCCAAGGGCTTCGATGCCACCTACGTCGAGTATCGCGGTCGCGGCCACGAGCACTTCTCCGACGAGATCATGCGAATCTTCGACTGGATGGGCCGACGACAGCGGACGTTTTTCCCGCCCGTGATCGACACCGTATCGATGCGGCCCTGGGATCGCTTCTTCTGGTGGGTGGAGATGGAGAGGCCGCCAGCCCGCACGATGGTGCTGCCCTCGCAGTGGCCGCCGCCACCGGCCATCCGGCCGTTCGCAATCGAGGCCAAGACGATGCCCGCCAACAGCGTGCCGGCGAGCATGCTCTCGGTACGCTGCGGCGCTGACCGCGTGCGGATCTGGCTCTCGCCGGAGCTCGTCGACTTCTCGCGGCCTGTGACCGTCACGCTCGACGGTCGAAAGCTCTGGAAAGACCCTGTCGTTCCCGACAAGCGGCTGTTGCTCGAAGACCTGCGACTACGGGCCGACCGCCAGCATCCCTTCTGGGCCGTGATCGACTGGGAGAAGCGGCCTACTGCGGCGGAGTGACAGGCCGGCGGGCCACCTCGGGCTCCTGCTGGCTCCGCGGCAGCGTGACCCCTGTGATGTACCAGCCGTCGGGAAGCGACTGCATCCCCACACCCGCCGTGCCGAAATACCGCCGTACCATCTCGAAATCGGGAAGCGTGCTGCCGTCGAGACGCTGCGTCCGCACCGTGCCGGGCTTGCCGTCGCCCAGGATGCCATTGAGGAGCTGTCCCGTGAGACTCTTCGACTTGGGCATCGAGCCCTGCCGTAGCATTTCATAGGCGGGACGGATCGCCTCCTCTTCGCGGGTAAACGACCGCGTTGCAGCCTTGCCTGGCAACAGCCTGTTCAACTCCGTGGCGACCTGCCCATAGTCGGCGGTCGAACCGAGGGCTTCGACGTCTCCCTTCGTGGCCAGCACACGCTCGAGAATGTCGCGGTGCGACGCGATGAACAGGTGCCCGTGGGCCACGGTGACCACCGAGTGCGGCAGGAGCTTCTCATCGCGGTCGCGGAGCTTCGAACGGCGGCGCTGGGCGTCGTCGTCGTGATCGGCATGGGGAACGGCGCCGCCAGGCAGTTCCACTTCGAGCTGCGGAATCGCCATCGACCGATCGATGAGCTCCCAGGCGACGTTGCCCTGCACGTCGATCTTTGCCATGTCGGGATCGATCGACATGCTCTTGGCCACGGTGGCGGCAACCCGCGCGGGATCGACCGCTTCCACTGCGATCACCATCCGCTCGCTGTCAGTGCCAATCGGCGTGGCATGATCGGTGATCAGCGTCACGCGGTTGCCCAGGCAGGTGACGAGATCCTTTTCCAGGTCGATCTGCGGACCGTCCGGATCCTCCTTCACGGAGGCGATCACGTCGTCGTAGACACCCTTCTCGCCCACAATGTCGTCCACGAGCGACTCGGCCGTGACGAACGCGTTGCGGAGATCGAACTGCAGTGATGTCCAGCCCGAGACATCCCTCGGCACCCACGGCTGCGGGGCGATCGCCTCAACGTCGGGAAACTGCAGCATGCGTGCAGCGAGGTCGAACCGACCGACCGCGAACGGCTGCCGGCCGGCCAGCGGCGGCGCATAGACCATCGTGTGATGCTGCATCGCATGGCCGCCGTCGTCGAACACGACCACGCCACCGGCGCCCTTCACGGCATCGAAGCCCTGGCGGCCGAGAATCGCCACGTAGTCGGGTCCCTTCCGCTTTTCACGCGGCGGGTTCGTGGACTGATAGGCCTTCGCGAACGGGAGCGGGTCGACATACCAGCGAACCGCGGCGGCCGTCGCCGGCACCTGGTTCTGGCAACGGCCCATGATGGCGCCGAAGGACTGCAGCGAGCCCACGCAGTCGCCACGGCCCTCGCCGAGCGTGCCCATCACCTGCGTGATGAGGGCGGGATCATCGCCAACGATGAGCGTGCTGCCAGCGAGCGCGAAAGCGACCCGTTGCTCGCCGGTCCGGCCTGAGTTTTCGGAAGCGGCAAACTGGTAGACGGTCAGCGGGCCACCGCCGTTGGTGGCGACTTTCGTGCCCTTCTGCTCGACCATCCGCTGGTTCATCTTGTCGACGAGACCGCGGGCCTCGGCATCGCGACCGGTGACATCCACCAGCACGACGGTGGCCAGCTTGCCGGCGGGCGATTCGACGGCGCCGAGGGCATACTCGCCACCGGCCACCTCGAGCAGGTCGTCGAGCGTGAGCCCGAGACGGCCAAGGCGGCCGCTATTGGAGCTTTCGAGCTGCTTGCGGACGCTCTCGATGAACGGCTTCATGCTCGGATCCTTGAGCAGAAGCCCATACTGCGTGCGGTTGAAACGCTGGCGGAATTCCGGCCCGTGGGAGATGCTCACCCAGCCTCTGGTGGTGGCGGGAAAGATCTTTTCGCTCGGTGGAAAGGCACCGGCAGCGGTGGCAACGCCCGATGGCACCGCCAGGATCGACAGAACAGCGCCGATTGCGACAGCCACGGTGGCCGTGACCCGCATGACGCGGTGGCAGGAACGAATCAGTTGAAGGCAGGTGGTTCCGTCCACGAAAAACACTCCTTGAGAGTTTGCACGGCGCCGTAGCGCAATCCGCACGACCGCTACGAATCTCTTCTATCGTTCTTTCCGGCAGGCTTTCTCAACCTGGATTGCGAACTTTCGCAAGAGGAGCGTGTTTCCAGCAATCCAAAATCCCCCAGTCAGCCGTCGTGGAGCCGCTGCAGCGGTGGCGGCGAAGGTCTGGGGGGGCTAGGGGAGGCCGGCTGGCGATCTGGGAGCATGGAACCTGTGGCGACCGTAACGGCCCCGACCACGATGGCAACCGCGATCGCAAGTGTGGTGGCGAAGGTGGTCTCGCGCGAGGCGTGCACCGCAGCCCCGAGCGCGACGAGAGCAGTGACAACGGCCGCTGCCACTGCCAGCCCGATCACGATGCAAAGCGGCAGCCTGACAGCGGCCGGCGTGGGCAACGACAGCACCACGCATACCAGCACCGGCCAGCCGAGGATCGCTGCCTGCGACAGGGCGACGCCAGCGGCAAACCGCACAAGACCGGGCCGCAGACTCCAGATGCTCCGCCGCCACGCAGCGGTGCCGTCACGCACGTGGGCCGCCGTACGAAAAAGACGCTCCCAGCCTCGGCCCCCCGTGAGTCCATCCTGAAGCGTCGCCTGCGGCACCGCCAGGGCGACGAACCACGCCGCCGTGAACAGGGCCCATGCCACGGCCGCGCGATACACCTGAACCAAGCGATCCCACTGACCAGCCGGGCCAACAGGCCCATGCCCGCCTCCAGAATCGGGATCGACCGCCGGCTCGAGCACGAGCCAGCCTGCCATGGCCACCAGCGCCGCGATCATCGCCAGCCTGGTCAGCGTCTGCCGCAGCGGGCCATTGGCAGGGAGGGCATCGACATGCAGCACGTCAGCGTTGGCGACAGGACCGCCTCGATGCGGCCCCGGCAGGAGTGTCTCAAGCGCCGTCCTCTGCGACCGGGACCACGCCCAGCCCAGCCCCCCGAGCAGCAGCCACGCCGCCACGCCGCCGATGCAACTTTCTCCCAGCCGCGGCGCAAGCCCGGCGCTGACGGCCGCACTCGCCGCAGCCATCAGGAGCGTGAGGCTCGCGGCGTCAGCGGCCTTGGCGCCGGAAAGCCTGCTGGCGATCGTCGTGACGGTCGCCAGCAGGGCACCGACCGTCGCCGAGGGCACACTTTGAAAGGACTCGGGCACACCGCCGGCGGCGAGCATGCCGAGCATCATGCCGACAAGCGGCCAGACGGCTCGCTCGCAGCACCAGAAGAGCGGCAGGCCGCGGGCAGCCGGGGAACAGACCGCCAGCGGAACGTCACCGATCGCCGCGACCGCCAACGCCGCGGCTGCAAACATGGCGATACCACAGGATGCCGCGGTTGATGCGGCGCACCACCATCCCACCCATGCGCCCACGGCAAGCGTGATCCACGACGCGGGCCGCCGCACGTCGATGCCGACGAAGAGCCGAAGCCCACCCGGCACTGACCGCCACGATGCCAGAAGCAACCGATTCACGTTGCGTCTCTCAGTCATCTCATGAGATCAGCCCCGCGGTCGCACGTGCCCCTGCACCCGCGAGGGCAGACCGAGAATCCGCAGGAAGCCCTCGGCATCGGTCTGGTCGTAGGAGGAGCCGCCCCCCTCCATCGACGCAATCGCCGCGTCGTAGAGGCTCTGCTCACTCTGCCGGCTCTTCACCAGCATGTTGCCCTTGTAGAGGTTGAGCTCCACCGTGCCGGTGACTGGCTTCTGTGCCTCGCGGATGAACGCCATCAGGGCGTCCATCTTCGCCACGTACCAGAAGCCGTAATAGACCATCTCCGCCACCTCGGGCGAGAGCCGGTCGCGGAGGTGGACGAGGTCGCGGTCGAGCGTCATCTGCTCGACGAGCCGATGGGCCTCGTAGAGCAGCGTCATGCCCGGCGCCTCGTAGACGCCGCGGCTCTTCATGCCGACGAGCCGGTTCTCCACAATGTCGGTCCGCCCGATGCCGTGGCGGCCGCCGATCTCGTTGAGCGCGAGCACCATCTCATGGGATTTGAGAGCCCGACCGTTCACGCGCACAGGCACGCCCGACTCGAAGTCGAGCCGCACGGTCTCGGGCGTGTCGGGGGCGGCCTGCGGCGACACGGTCATGCCGAAGTCGACGAGCCCGAAGCCGTCGGTCGTGAGCTCTTCGAGCAGGCCGGCCTCGTAGCTGGTGTGCAGGCAGTTCTCGTCGGAGCTGTAGGGCTTTCCCTTCGACGCCTTCACCGGGATGTTCTTCTCCTCGCAGAACTCGATCAGCTCCTTGCGACCGGGAAACCGTGCCCGGAACTCCGGGATCCGCCACGGGGCGAGCACCTTGATCGTCGGATCGAGCGCCTCGGC
>CAYSPN010000559.1:0-1834 GCA_964432895.1 uncultured Candidatus Kuenenia sp. | reverse complement strand
CGCGCGGGCCGAAAAGTTTGCCCGGTTCCGACAGCTCGCCGAGGCCGGGGGCGATCCTGAGAAGGGCAAGCATCTGTTCGCGACCCGCTGTCTCACGTGCCACCAGCAGGGTGGCCGAGGTGGGAAGATCGGCCCTGCGCTTGACGGGCTCGGACTCACGGGTATCGAGGCGATGCTCCGCAACGTGCTCACGCCGAATGCCGCGATGGAAGGGGGCTATCGCAGTTTTCGAGTCGTCACACGCGACGGCCGGATCGTTCAGGGGCTGCTCGTCTCGCGCGACGCTGACGCGATCGTGGTCCGTCAGCCGGATACAGCCGATATCCGGATCGCAACTCGCGACGTGGATCGAGCCGACTTCATCGGCATCTCGGTCATGCCGGAGGGATTGCTCGAAGCACTCGCCCCCGTGGAAGTGTCCGATCTCTTTGCTCATCTCAAGACGCTCACGGGCAAGCCCTGACGAGTGCTGTCACAAAACCTGGGCTGCCGGCTCACGAGCGACGGGCTGGCTTCCCTCCACTCAGGGCACCGTGGACGGCAGGAGTTTTCGTCCTTTTGTGCCCACGCATAACGCGGATGACCGTTCCAGTCATGCCCGGGTGGATTTGAGTCATGGACCGAACTGGGGGATAGCCTTACCGTAGACGATGGGTTTGCGGAACAAGTCTCCCCCACGCCATCCGCGCATGCCGACGTACGAAGCAACCTCCGCGGCTCTCTCGCGAGTCTGCACCCGCGAAGTGGCGATCGCCATTGAAGCCTCAGCCTCCTTCAGTCGGGGCGTCCTTCAAGGCATCTCCCGTTGGATGGGTGAGCACGAAGGCTGGATGATCACGATCGACGATCGCGAACCAGGCGTTCCGATCCCCGGATGGTTCCTCCGATGGGCAGGTCATGGATTGATCAGCGGCCTCGAGGAGTCGTCGTTGCCGCGCGCCTGGCGGGCTGGGCAGCGGCCGGTCGTGCATGTTCGCAGTCGTTTGCCGGTAATGCCCCTTCCGGGGATCTACCCAGACGACGAGGCGGCCGTGCGGCTCTGCGTTGCGCATCTCGCTGAACGCGGGGTTCGCCACCTCGTGTTCCTTCCGGGCACGTCAACTGCCATGCAGGGGCTGTGCGATGCGGTGGTGCACCAAGCGGTGGCGTTCGGCTGCCGCCTTGACATCCATGAACCGCCACAGAGGAATAACGGGGGACGAAAGCGTGACGACGACGAGGATCGGGACGCGGTCGCACGCTGGCTTGCAACCCTGCCGAAACCCGTGGGCGTGATCGCCACCAGCGATGTCCACGCTCTCCGCATCATCGAAGGGTGCCGTCGTTGCGGGATCGCGGTTCCGGACGATGTGGCCGTCGTGGGGATCGGTGACGACGAGGTGCTGTGCGGGCTGGCGACCCCCGGACTCACGAGCGTCACGCATGACCGGAGCAGGATCGGTCAGGAAGCGGCCCGCATGCTCGACGAGGCTATGCGATTCGGCCGCCCGCCATCCACCGTGATCTACGTGCCCCCTGCGGGCATTGCCATCCGGCGGAGCAGCGATGTATTTGCGGTCGATGATGCCGACATTCGCAAGGCGCTGCGGGTCATCCAGACGCGGGCGTGTGCCGATGTGTCTGCGGCCGAGGTGGCAGTGGAGGTGCGGGTGCCGCGCAGGGTGCTCGACCGCAAGTTCCAAAGACTGCTCGGCCGCACGATCCATGACGAGTTGCAGCGTATGAAGGTGGCCGAGGCCAAACGGCTACTCTTGGAAACTGAAGACAAGTTGCTGG
Organism: uncultured Candidatus Kuenenia sp.; assembly: GCA_964432895.1. GTDB lineage: Bacteria > Planctomycetota > Planctomycetia > Pirellulales > UBA1268 > CAMCQY01. Next base: position 58 of record CAYSPN010000559.1, on the reverse strand, counting down.
TCATTTCGATGCGATCAGGATTCACGCACGCCCCCCAACTATGCAATGTCTTCAAGTC
>CAYSPN010000558.1:0-3675 GCA_964432895.1 uncultured Candidatus Kuenenia sp. | reverse complement strand
TGCTGCCGAGGCGGCTCAGTCCGCCGCGGAGGAGCACCGTCCTGCAGGACCGCAGGCCGCGGCCCGCCCTGCTGGCAAGACCCCGCTGCCGCCCCCGGGCGCCGGTCCAAAACGCGTCGGCGAGGGATCGCCAAAAACCGGCCCCAAGCCTTTCGTTGTGAAGCCCAACGTCGGCAAGCCGATCACCATCAAGCCACAGCTCTCGCCGCCCGCGCCGGAAGCGAAGCCGGCCGCCGCCAAGCCCGCCCCGGCAAAGCAGGCAAAGAAGCCGGATACTGGCGGAAAACCAGCGGCCGGAAACGGGAAAAAATCGCCACCAGCGGCTGGCAAGTCGGCTGGTGATGCGAAGCAGAAGGCGAAGCCGCCGGCTTCGGCCGGCAAGAGCCACGCCGCGCAGTTGGCGAAACGCAAGCCTCGCTGACAGACTGCTGACAGGCCTATGCAGAGGCCCGTAGGACCACGGGCCAGACCACGAGTTGGAGAAGCTCCATGGCAGGACATTCGCACTGGGCAAACATCGCCCGCAAAAAATCGGTGATCGACGCGAAGCGCGGCAAGCTGTGGAGCAAGCTGGCCAAGGCGATCATCGTGGCGGCCAAGCATGGCGGCCCCGATCCCGATGCCAACCTGCGGCTCCGCTATGCGATCGATGCGGCCAAGGCGGTCAGCATGCCCAAGGACAACATCCAGCGTGCCATCCGCACAGGGACGGGTGAACTCAAGGGGGGCAACCTCGAGGAGTCGATCTACGAGGGCTACGCCGCCGGTGGCGTGGCGGTGATGTGTGAGATCCTCACCGACAACAAGAACCGCACGGCCCCTGAGATTCGCAAGATTTTCGAAGTGTGTGACGGGAAGCTTGGCAGCACCGGCTGCGTGGCCTACCTGTTTCAGCGGGTGGGCGTCGTCCGCGTGCCGCAGGCCTCCTGCAGCGAGGACCGCCTCATGGAGTTGGCGCTCGAGGCCGGGGCCAGCGACGTGAAACTCGTCGGAGACCGCTGGGAGGTGACCTGTGAGCCGCAGTCGATGGCGGCGGTGGTCGACGCGGTGCAGAGAGGCGGCCTGCAGGTGGAATCGAACGAGATCGTGCGGGTGCCGACCAATACGGTCGATGTTGACGACGTCGACATGGCCCGCAAGGTGCTCGACCTGGTGGAGCGGCTCGACGACCACGACGACGTGCAGAGCGTGGCCGCCAACTTCAACATCCCCGACGAGGCACTGGCCCAGTTGGGCTAGCGGGCCTTGGATAAAGCCGTCCGCCGCGGCCCGCGACCGCCAGCCGCCGCTCCATCCTCACCGGACGGCGAGGGCGGCCACCTGAGCGTCGGTGAGGGCAGCCGCGTAGATCCGGACGTCGTCGATCACGCCATCCATGAACTCGCCTGCCCCCGTGTCGCCGATTCGGAGCACCCGCCCGGGCTCGAGCAACTTCGGCCGGCCGCTGAACGGAATCGTCTTCTTGCGATCGCCGTCGAGGTAGAGCCGGCACTCGCCGGCCCCGGCTTCGATCACGAACGTGACCAGATACCATCGCTCGAGTTCGAGGTCGCCTCCCTGCTCGTTCGTGCCGACGTCGTCCTTGTAAAAGTTTACCTTGGTCTCGATCCACCTACTGCCATCACCGATGTCGCCATGCACCTTGTCCGTATTCACCTTCACGTCGAACAGCATGGCCCCACCCTGCCGAGTGCCAATGATCCCGGAATAGGTGGGCGGTTTCGTGAGCCATACCCAGGCCGAAACTGTGAACGTCGCGAGTTCCAGATCGGTCGCATGGGGAACCTCCACGTGGTCGCGTCGGCTGCGATCGAAGAGCAGGCCGCGGCCAATCTTGCCGGCGTGCGACGTGGCCCCGTGAACGGTGCCGTGGTGCGTGCCGCTTGCATCGCGGCCCTCGGCACCCGCTTCATCGAACGTCCAGTGGGCGACCAACGCTGGCAGCATCTCCTCTGCCCGGACCATCCGCGAACCGGCCGCGAGCGAACAGGCCAGCACGAGGCAGCGGAACAGCTTTACTCGCATGATCTCGTCCCCACGAGGGATTGAAAACACCAGCGCCGTCCTCAGGCAAACACGGCCTCGACCGGCTTGCCCTTCCCGTCCTCGGTGGCGTAGAACGGCCGATTCTCGATGTCGTACGCCGTCTTCGGGCTGATGCCCATGGCGGTGAACAGCGTGGCGTGCAGATCGGAGATCGTGACTGGATTCTCGATCGCCACGCAGGGCCGCTCGTCGGCGGTCTTCCCGTAGACGAGGCCCCGCTTCATGCCGCCGCCGAAGAGCACGACGGTCGAGCCGCCCGTGAAATGACGGTGCTGGCCGTAGTGGTTCGGAAGCTTGAGGAAGTCCTTGGGAGAGCTTGCCTGGTCGCCGGCGTTGGCCCCGCCCGGCTTGCCCTCGATGATCATGTCGCGGCTGAACTCGCTGGCGATCACCACGAGCGTGCGGTCGAGCAGGCCACGCGACTCGAGATCACGGATCAGCGTGGCGATCGGGCGGTCGATCACGCGATGGAGCCGCTCTACCGTCTCGTGACCACGGTCGTGCGTGTCCCAGTGGACGAACGGGATGTACTCGGTCGTCACCTCGACGTAGCGGGCGCCGTTCTCGATGAGCCGGCGGGCCAGGAGGCAGCCGCGGCCGAACCGGCCGTCATCGCCCCCCATGTCGTACTGCTCGAGCACCTCCTTCGGCTCCTGCGTGATGTCGAAGGCGTCGCGCTCCTTCGCCCCGAGCAGCCGATGGGCGTTGTCGATGCTGCGTAGCATCGACTCCTGGTGGTAATCGCTCGTGAACTCGGTGTGCGGCCCCGACTTCACGAGCTTCTGGAACTGCGCGTAGCGGGCCGCGAACCGGCCCGGATCCATGCCCTTCGGCGGCCGCACGGCCAACGCCGCCTGCTCGGGATAGGGCAGGTTCATCGGCCCGTATTCGCTGCCGAAGAAGCCGGCCGTGGTGAAGGCCTTGATCTCCTCGTTCTCGCCGATGCCCTCCAGCCGCTGGCCGATGTTGATGAATGCCGGCATCACCGGATTCCGTGGTCCCAGCACGCGGCTCATCCAGGCGCCGATATGCGGGCAGGCCACAGTCTGCGGCGGAACGTAGCCGGTGTGCCAGTGATACTGGTGGCGGGAATGGAGGATCGCGCCGAGGTCGGCCTGCACATGGGAGCGGATGAGCGTGGCCCGATCGAGCACCTTCGCGATCTCGGGCAGGCCGTCCACGATGCGGCAGCCGTCGATCGCGGTGGGGATCGAGGGAAACGTGCTGATCACGTCAGCCACGGCGAGGCCGGGCTCAAAGGGCTTGTACTTCTTGGGATCGAACGTGTCGGGAGCGGCCATGCCGCCGGCCATCCAGAGCACGATGATCGAATCGGCGGTCGGAGCGGGATGCGTGATCGACCCGCCGTCCGTGGCTCGGGCCCGTGGCTCGGGGAGGCCGAGCGTCGCCGTCGCGGCGGCGGCCAGGCTCTTGAGGTAGTCGCGGCGGGTGAACATGGTGTTTTTCCCTGTGGACTTTGGTTGAGGCGTGATCCGTTACCGTACCAGTTGGAATTCCGGGAGCATGACGAGTGCCCAGAGGCAGTCTGCCACGCTTGCCGGAGACGGTGTGTCGCCGAGCAAGTCGCGGGCCGCCGCGGCCTCGGCGGGCGTCGCCGGGCGGGCGAGT
>CAYSPN010000557.1:0-8371 GCA_964432895.1 uncultured Candidatus Kuenenia sp. | reverse complement strand
ACGCCCCGCCGCCGCGAATTGGCCCGTCGTCAGGGCTTCATGCCGATGGCCAGCCTGCCCGCGTGGGTGGCCACTGTGGCGACCACGCTGCTGCTTCTGCCGGCATGGGCACAGGCGACGTTTCCTGCGGCCACGGCGATGATGCAGCAGTCGGCCTGCTTCACCATGGCGGGGCTCGAGTCCTCGCTACGGCTCGACACCCTGCTGCCAGCGGCGGTCGTGCTGCCGACCGTGGCACTCGTGGCCGTCGCCGGGGCAGTCGGCCTGACGGTCAGAATGCTGTTGGATGGCCCAGCCTGGCGGCCGGCTCGGGTCGTGCCCGCGTTCGACCGCATCAGCCTGCTGGCGGGCCTGTCGCGGATCTTCTCAACGGCCACCCTCGTGTCGCTGGCGGGCCATGCCTGCGGCCTGGCGGTGTTGGTGACGGCTGCCGCACTGTCGGCCCGGCCGCTCGTCGCCGTCATCGGCTCAGGGGAGATGGCGCATGATCCGGCGCGATTGTTCGCCGCAATGCAGCGGGCGATCCTGCCTTTAGTGGCCACCGCTGCGGTGGTGGCTGCCTGCACCTGGGCGTTCTCCCGGCTCCGGTTCGAGCGACGGATCCGCATGACGCCGCAGGAATACGCCGACGAGGCACGTAGCATGCAGGCCGACCCGAAGGTGCGGCTGATGCGGCAGCAACACACGCCGCGCGGCTAAAATGCACGCGACACGCTTACTTCGTGGTGGTGTCGTCTTCTCCGTCGGCCACGGCCATCCGGGCTGACGGCAGCGTGTCGGCCATGGCCGACACGAGCTCATCGGCCGACGGGCAGCCAGTCCAGCGGCGGCATTCGTCGCCCTTCGTCGTTGCTACGACCACCGTCGGAAACTCCTTCACGCCAAACCTGCGACAGTCGGCGGCGTGCCGATCGGCATCGACCACGACACAGACGAACTGCCGGGAGAGTCCCACGAGCCTCCGGTCAATCAGCGGGCCTCGTGCAAACTCCGCGCACCAGTGGCACCAAGCCGCCCGAAAGACAACGAGCAGCGGCCTGTTTTCGGCCGTGGCCCGCCGCAGACCGGCTTCATACCCCTCCACGTATTCGATGGCATTTCCCGCTTCCGGCGCCGCGGCCGTCAGCCGTACCGCCCGCGGGGCTGGAGACTCCACCGCCTCGTCGCGGATTTCGAAACCTCCCCAGACGACCAGCACCACGAGCAGCGCCGCCAGGCCCGCCATCCAGTGGCCGATCAGGTTGGGAAGGGGCGAACGGAGCATCACGTGACCGGCTGCAAGGGTTTGCAAAACAGCACGTTTAGGGCTGCCGGGCCCTCGGAAGCAAGGCCGGTCGCTGCCGCCGGAGCCAGAGAATCGCGGAAGCGGGGCAAAACACGGCAACCTGGCGGCCGTGGCAGAGTGAGGCATGGCGCCTCGGAGGCCGACAAGCGTTGTGTCTCCGGCAGCAAAAACCTACTGTTCTGGCTCCAACGCCCCTTCCATCGCCTTCTCGGGCAGCCACGATCGGGCAGCCAAGGATGCCGGTTCCATGGCCAGAATCTCCTCCGTTGCCGCGTGCGGCATCGCGGCCGCCGCTCTCTCGCTCGTGGCGGGATCGGGCTGCCGGCTGATTCCCCGTTCGGGGCCCGTGCCGCAGGAGGTTGCCGACGCCCGCCGGCTGTGCAACGAAGGACTGTCTGCGGCAGACCGCAAGGATCTGCTGCGAGCGGAGGGACTTTTGGAGCAGGCGGTGAAAAACTGCCCCACCGATGTCGACGCGCGGCGGCACTACGCCGACGTGCTCTGGCAGCGGGGGGAACGGATGGCGGCGGTGACCCAGATTGCCGAGGCGCTGCGGCTCTCGCCCGGCGACACGAGTCTCTGCATCGACGGCGGCCGGATGTACATGGAGCTCGGCCTGCTCGATGACGCCGATCGGTTGTCCCGCGAGGCGGTGCGGGTGGCGCCCCGCTCTGAACAGGCATGGCGGCTGCACGGCCAGGTGGCAATGGCCCGAGGCCGGCCCGAGGAGGCGTTGGCCGATTACCATCGCGCGTTGGCGTTCGCGCCCGACGACCGGGACCTGATCCTCGACACCGCGGAAATCTACCGCCGGCTGGGACGCCCGCAGCGAGCGCTCGCAACGCTTGCCATCCTCGGCGAGAGCTACCCTCCAAACCAGACCCCGCCGCACGTTCTGGCTCTGGAGGGCATGGCGCAGGAGGCGCTCGACCGGCCCACCGATGCGATCGAGAGCTACCGGCAGGCTGTCGCTCGGGGGCTCGAGTCGCAGGACGTCGCCACGCGGCTCGCGAATCTGGAGCAGGCGGCAGTGGAAGGTCGGCCGCAGGCAGCCATCGCGGAGACGCCAGCGGGAGTCTCGCGGCAGTAGCCCCAGGTCTTCATCGCCGCAGTGTCGTGCCGGTCTTCCTCGCCAGCGTCACTCGCCGGTCGTGGTCCGACCGGTAAGCAGGTCGAAGGCGCCGATGGCCGGCACGAGCATCGCGAGCGTGGCGAAGCCGTAGGCCGCCGCCGCCACGAGAAACACCTGCAACGCGTTGCCCTGCAGGAAGCCGGTGATGGCCACGAACGTCAGGGCCGGCAAGAGCGCCGAGGCCCAGCCGATCGCCGGTGAGGGATTGCGGGCCGACAGTGCGGCATAGAGGCCGACCGCACCGCCGACGATGACCGCCAGAAACGGTGCCAGTTGCAGTTCGAAGCTCGCTCCGAACGCGATCATGATCCGCATCGCCGTGGCAACGCCGACGAACAGAAACGCCACGGTGCCCAGCGCCACCGCGATCGCCCGCCGGGACGACGCATGGGAGAGGCCCGCGTGCAGGCCGAGCACCGCCGCGAAGAAGATGAGCAGGGCGAGCCCGATCGCCATGTAGATGGCATTTTCGATCGTCGTGATCCGTGTTGCCGCCAGTGCGCCGCAGAGCACGATCGGCAGCAGCACGATCTCGCGGGCTGCCGTCAACACTCCCAGCAGCTTGCCCCAGACGAATTCCGAGGGCTCCAGATCGGTCACGAGCAGGACATCGAGCGCGCCGCGGTCGCGTTCGGTGGTGATGCTCGTGACGGCCATCGCCGCAACCGCCAGCAGGCTGGCCAACGCCATCGGCACCACGGCCACGGCCACGGCGAGCCCGTCGGGCCGCGGTCGCCTCGCCTCGGCCATGACGCCCGCGACCGCAGCCGCGAAGAGCAGGAGCCAGGCAAGACGCACCAGCAGCATCGCCTTGCCGTGCGCCCTGGTGCAGATTTCCCGCCAGAGCACGGGGTTGTCCCAAACCCTGCGAGACGGTCGCTTCACCGCGACCACACGGACGGCGTTACCCGCCTCGGGCTGCCGTCGCACTTCTTGGGTCGTGTTCCAGGCCCGCACGCGGCTGATCGCGACGATGTTAGCCGCCACGATCAACGCCGCCGAGACGGCGAGGAACGGCAGCAATGTCTCGCCGCTGGTGGGAGCGAGTGCGGCAAACACCGCCCGCGCGGGTGACACCTGCGCGCCGGCGACCGGCCCGAATTGGCCGGCGACCACCTCGCCGATCGCCACCCATGCCACGAGTGCGAAGGTGGTGATGGCCAACGCCTGAAACGTGGTGTCTTTCCAGAAAGCGATGCACGTCGCCACGCTCGCCGCCGCCAGCGCTGCTGCTGCGGTCACCACGAAGAGGCGGGCCAGTTGCGGCATCGTGACGCCACCGAACAGTGAAGCGATCACGAAGACCGGCACCGCCGCCAGGAGCAGCAGCATCACGCGGAGCAGACTGCCAGCCAGTTTGCCCAGGACGAGCTGGCTGTCGCTGATCTGGCTGATGAGCAGGAGCTCCAGTGTGCGACGATCCTTTTCCGCGGTCACGGCCACGGTGCTGGTCATGGCGGCAGCCAGCATGGCCAGCGAGAGCTGGAGTGGTGCGAGGATCCGCAGCAGCGTGGCGCCAAACCGGGCGGTGTCACCGGCCGTGGTTACCGCCTGCGTGCCCGTGACCACCAGCCAGCAGGTGGCGACGATGCCCAGTAGCGCCCCGCAGTAGACCGCCCGCGCCACGAACAGTCCCCGCGCCCGCGGCACCGCCTGCACCTCGCGTTCGAAGACAGCTCCAAGCATCGATCCTCTCCGGTCCGCGTAGTGGCGGAGCGTGGTCAAATCCGGCTTTCACGGATACAGTAGCAGACGCCGCCCGATTCTCGTATGGACGCGACCTCTCGACGCGACCTTTTGGGCGGGTCCCTCCGCTGGAGATCCTCGCTATGGTCAGGCGATCCGCACTGTTTTCCATCCCCCGCCTCGTCGCCCTGGCGGTCTTCTCGATCCCTCTGTGCGTGGCGTCAGGCATCGCCCATGGCCAGATCACGGCTCAGACGCTCGTCGGCAAGGCCGTCTCCGACGACGCGCAGTATGGCGACATCAACAACGCCATTGGCCGCTTCCGCGACCGCGACATCGTCGGTTGCCGCGCCCTGCTGGAGCGAGCCCGGTCAAACAATCCCAAGCTGCCCCCCCCGGGTGTGATGATGGCGGTGCTCTGGCTGGGCGTGAACCAGTTGCAGCCGGCGCGGGCCGAGTTGGAAGATACCGCGGTCAAGTTTCCCGGCGACCCGGAGCCCTATCTGATGCTGGGCGACCTGGCATTCCAGGAACGGCGGATCACCGACGCGGACGTGCTGTTTGACAAGGCGACGGAACTCACCACCGCCTTTGGCGAGAATGGCAAGCGGAAACGTGACTTCGAGATCCGCTGCCATGCCGGGAGCGCTGCCGTGGCCGAGTCGAGAAAACAGTGGGACACGGCGCAGAAGCACCTTACTGGCTGGCTCGAACTTGACCCCGACAACGCCAGCGCCCGCCAGCGACAAGGGATCGTGCTGTTTCAACTGGGCAAGCCGCAGGAGTCGCTGGCCGAGTTTCGCGAGGCGAAAAAACTCGACGCCAAAGCTGTTCATCCGGAGCTGGCGATGGCACGGCTCTATGACGATGCGAAGCAACGCGACACGGCCAAGAAGCTGATCGAGCAGGCGGTCAAGGCGGCGCCGCAGGATCCTGCGGTGCTGCTCGCCGTGGCGCAGTGGTATGTGGGGCAGAATGACCTGCCCGCGGCCACGGTCAATGCCGACGCCGCGCTCAAACTCGATCCCAAGAGCCTGGAGGCGAAGGTCGTCCGCGGTGCGATCGCCCGCGTCGCCCGCGACTACAACACCGCCGAGAAATTCTTCAACGAGGCGCATGTGCAGTCGCCGGGTAACTTTCCAGCGAGTAATTCGCTGGCGCTGGTGCTGGTGGAGACCGACGACAAGGAATCGCGGCAGCGGGCGATGGAGATGGCCGAGGCCAACGTCGCGATGCACCGTGAGGGATCGCCCCACCAGGCCAACGCGCTCACCACTCTGGCGTGGGTCTACTACAAGCTGGGCCGGCGCGAGGATGCCGAGAAGATTCTGTCGCAGATTTCGCAGAACAATCAGCTCACGACCGACGGCGCCTATTACGTGGCCAAACTGCTTGTCGACCGCGGCGAGAAGGACCGGGCCCGGAAGATCCTCGAGGATGTGCTGGCCAACGAGGCGATGTTCGCCACGAGAGCCGACGCCGTCGACCTGCTTGCCACGCTCAAGAAAACGGCCGGCAACTAGCCCGGCTGGAAATTGACCGGGAACGTCCACATCGTGTTGCGAACGCCAGCCGCATTCCCTTGCTTGCGCTGCGGGCTTGGATAGGGACGCACTCCGATGCAAGCCCGAAGCGCGAGCGAGAGGAATCCGCGACCCGTGACCGTTGGGCCTACGGCTGCTGCACCGGAGCTGGCACCGGCATGGCCATGGGCTGCTGCGGCATGGCGCGGATGATGATGCCACCTGGCTTGGTCGGCACGCCCGTCGGTCCCAGCCGCACGGCGGATCCGGGGCCGGCCTGCATGGCCCGTCGTCGCGCCCTGAGCCGATCGCTCCGCAGGGGAATGCCCGGATAGGCCTCCACCGGCACCTCGAGGTTGGGCAGGCCGATGCGGCTGCCGTCGCCGAAGTAGGTGAACATTTCGATGCCGCTGGCAGCGGGGGGCATGACCGCAGCGGCGGCGGCAAAGAGCAGGACCGGCAGGCACAGGGTCGAGCGTACCCGTGCCGAGAGCGGGAAATTCATGATGGGTGTCCAGCGAGAGGTCCGGCCGGCCAAGGCGGTGCCCTCATCGGGGTTTTCGGCATCGGGCAACGCTTCCGTCGCGATATTCTTCCGTCCCCTGAGCGACCGTCACGATCGTCAAGCCACCGCCTGTTAGGCTTGGAGTGATGGACCTCCCCCCAGCCGTCTTCCTGCCTGCCGCTGCCTGCGTCGCCGCCGGCCTCGCCGCGGCGGTGTCGGCATGGGGAGTCTTTCTCGTCCGTGGGTCCACGGCCGTGCCTGCTGGCCTCTGGGCAGTGGCGGCATGCCTTGCCCTGGCTGTCGAGATGTGGGCCAGAGCGGCCTGGGGCTTTGCTGGGCCTGCGGCGGTGGCCGCCCGCCTGGCCGTGATGTCGCTGTCGCTCTGTCCGGTGATCTCGCTCCTCGGCGCGAAGCGTCCGCAGCATGGCGTATGGCAGCTGATCGTGGCGACGCTCGCCGTCGTCCTCATGATGCCGGCGGCCTCCGCACTGCTCATGCGGCCGGGCAGCCTGCCCGACCTGCACCTGCTCGAGCGGTGTTTCATGCCGCTGCTCGTGCTCGTCGGCTGGATGAATTTCGCCGGCACGCGGCGGGCGGCCGCGGTCAGTTGTGTCGCCGCCGCCCAGATGCTGCTCCTGCGAGGATTTCTGCCCGGCGTGGCCATGGATGGGGCGATGAACGCCGCGACGGCGGGAGGAACCGACGCCGTTGCCGCGGGGCTGCTGCTGGTTGGCACGTTGCTGGCAGCGGTGCAGGCCTGCGCCTGCACACGCCGCGCCGGACCGGCCTGTCCGGGCGATCCGAGCCGTCCAACGGGCCAGGCGGTGGCGGCCGTCATTGATCCGGCCTTTCTGGCCTTGCGAGAGACGCTCGGCGCCGCCTGGAGTCTGCGGATCGCCGAACGCTTTGACACGGTGGCAGCCGCTCGCGGCTGGCCCTGCCGGCTGCGGTTTGGTGGTCTGGAAAGCGGCGGCGATCCGCTCGACACGTTCTGGCATCGAGACGCCCTCCGGGCCTTCCGGGCACTCGCGAGGCGGTTTGTCTCGGATGCATGGCTCGCCCGACACGGCTGGCACAAGGCCGAACACTCGTTGCCCAGGGGACTGTGACGCCTGCGTGGACACTCGGGGTTTTGCCGCCTCTGCAGCGGGTGTCCACCCAAAAAACATGCGTGTCCTGCCGGCAGCAATGGCCCCCACGGGAGGAGGGCGGTAAACTTTCCGGCCCCACGTGTCGCGCAGCCGTCCGGCGGCGGGATGTTCGTTGGGGCTTCCACGTTCTTCTCTCATTCAGGAGCGTTCTATGGCTGAAGAGTCCCGTCCCGCCGAGCCGATGCCCGTGCCCGTCGATGAGTCGCACATCGTCGCCACCTACGCCAACTTCTGCCGCGTCACCGGCACGCCCGAGGAGTTGATCGTCGACTTTGGGCTCAACAAGCAGGTGGCCGGCACATCGCCCGACACCATTCAGCTCACGCAGCGGATCATCGTCAACTTCTTCACGGCGAAGCGGCTGGCGGCGGCACTGGCGATGGCGGTGGCCCGGCACGAGCAGGCCTTCGGCGTCCTCGAGACCGACGTGCAGCGGCGAATCGTCCACCAGCCGACCTCCAGGGCATGAAGTCTGGGAGTCGGGTCAGCTATGAGTCGGCTATGATCAGGGGAGCGTGCCATGCTCGCTCCCCGATCATGGCTGACGCACGATGACGCACGAACGCGAATGGGGCCGAGCTGAATCCAGATGAGCATCGACGAGTCGGTGGAAATCGAGCGGGCACGCAGCCAGATCCGGGCGCTCGTCGCCGAGATCGAGCAGCTCGCGCGAAGTGACGCGGCCGAGGCCGAGTTCTTCCGCGGGCTGCTCGAGCGGGTGCTCGTGGCGATGGAGGCGGTGGCCGGGCTCGTCTGGCTCGTGGGCGAGGGTGGCCGCGTCGAGCCGATCTGCCATGCCGGCGTAGAACACACCGGCATCGCGGCCACGCCCGAAACCCAGGCCGCCCATGGGGCCCTCGTGCAGGCGCTCGTGCAGAGCCCCACCGGCCTGCTCGTGCCCCCGCATTCAGAACTCGGCGCGGGCGGGGCCGCCGGTGGCACGGTCGCGGCCAACGATTCGGGCCTGCTCGTGATCGCGGCGCCGATCGACCGGGGCGGCGTTCGCGCCGGCCTGATCGAGGTGTTTCACCAGCAGAATCTGCCCGACGTGGAACGGGGCTATCTGACGTTTCTCGAGCAGGTGTCGGC
>CAYSPN010000556.1:0-2144 GCA_964432895.1 uncultured Candidatus Kuenenia sp. | reverse complement strand
TGTTCGCGCTCGACGCCGCTCTCGTTCTTCACAACGATGGTCCGCTTGCCACGACGCTTTTCTCCCAGCAGTTCGACCTTCCCGTCGATCTCGGCCATGATCGCAGGATCCTTCGGCTTACGAGCCTCGAAGATCTCTGTGACTCGGGGTAGACCGCCCGTGATGTCCTGCGTGCCCGACGCCTCGCGAGGCGTCTTGGCGAGAACGTGACCAGCAGCCACCTTCTCGCCCGGCGAGACTTCGATGTAGGCCTTTTCGGGCAGGTAGTAGAAGTCGAGGATCTTGCCAGACTCGTCCTCCAGCACGACCTGCGGGTGGTAGACACCCTTGTGCTCCATCACCATCCGCCGCAAGTGTCCGCTGGGATCCTTTTCGACGCGGAGCGTCTCGCCTTCGATGACGTCCTCATACCGCACCTTGCCAGCCACCTCTGAAAGGATCGGGATCGAGTGAGGGTCCCACTGCACGAGGACCGTTCCTGCCTTGACCTCGTCGTTGTCGGCAACCTTCAAGATCGCACCGGCAGGGATTTCAAACTTCTCAAGTTCGCGGCCCTTCGGATCGATGACGGCGATTTCACCGTTTCGTGCGAGCACGATTTGCTCGCCCTGCTCGTTTTGGACCGTACGGAGACGGGTGAACTTCACGGTGCCAGCCCGCTTGGAACGGCTCTCGTTCTCCTCGATGGCACGCTGACCGACGCCGCCGATGTGAAACGTTCGCATTGTCAGCTGTGTGCCAGGCTCGCCGATGCTCTGGGCCGCGATGATGCCCACGGCCATGCCCTCTTCCACCATCGAGCCAGTGGAGAGATCCATGCCATAACACAGACGGCAGACGCCCAGGGGCGCTTCGCAGGTGAGGGCACTGCGAACCTGGATCTTCTCAAGCCCGAGTTCCTCGATCTGCCGAGCCATCGTGCGGGTGATCAGCTCGTCCTCGTGAACGACCACCTCGTCCGTGATCGGATTCACGATGTTGGCACGGCTGGTACGGCCGCGGATGCTGTCGGCCAGACTGACCTCGACCTTTTCGCCGCGGTAGATGACCGTCTTGTCGATGCCCTGCGTGGTACCGCAGTCGTGCATCGTCACGACGACGTTTTGCGCCACGTCGGCGAGCTTGCGCGTGAGATACCCCGAGTCGGCCGTTTTCAGTGCCGTGTCGGCGAGACCCTTGCGGGCACCGTGCGTGGAACTGAAGTACTCAAGCACGGTGAGGCCTTCGCGGAAGTTGGCCTTGATGGGGGTCTCGATGATCTTGCCCGACGGCTTGGCCATCAGGCCACGCATGCCGGCGAGCTGCCGGATCTGCTCCACGCCGCCTCGGGCACCCGAGTGCGCCATCAGGAAGATCGGGTTCACGTAGCCGGCATAACGCGTATCCCGCGCATCGGTGTCCTGCTCGAGCTCGTCCATCATCTCCTTGGTGATCTGCTCACGAGCGTGCGTCCAGGCGTCGAGCACCTGGTTATAGCGCTCACCGTCGGTGATCACGCCGCGCTGGTAGAGCTTCATGATCTTCATCACATCCTTCTCCGCACTGCCGATGATCCGCCCCTTGTTGGCAGGCGTGATCAGGTCGTCCGTGGCGAAGGAGAGGCCGCTCCGCGTGCTCCAGCTGAAGCCGACGCGGTTCATGTTGTCGAGCAGATCGATCGTCTTGCGGCGACCGAGTGCCTGATAGCAGTCCGAGATCACGCGGGCGAGTTCGCTCGATCGCATTGGGATATTGTAGAAGAGCATTCCCTCCGGCAGGATCGAATTGAACAACACGCGGCCGACCGTCGTCTCGATCACCGCACCGGGCTTGCGGAGCGCCTCAACGTCGGTTTTTAGGCTGCGGCCGGCAGACAGTTTGACCCGGATCTTGGCGTGCGTGTCCACCTTGCCGAGCGAGTGTGCCAGTTCCACTTCCTCGACATTCTTGAAGACCATGCCCTCGCCCTTACGGCCGGGGAGCAGCATCGTGAGGTAATAGCAACCCATCACCACGTCCTGCGAGGGGCTGATGATCGGCGCGCCGTTGGCAGGGCTGAAGATGTTGTTGGTGGACAGCATCAGGGTGTGGGCCTCGACCTGAGCCTCGATGGAGAGCGGCAGATGCACGGCCATCTGGTCGCCGTCGAAGTCGGCGTTGAAGCC
>CAYSPN010000555.1:0-1975 GCA_964432895.1 uncultured Candidatus Kuenenia sp. | reverse complement strand
CCAACCCCATCAACGTCGGCGGCCTGATCACGACCACGCCACAGCTCAATCAGGCCGTCGCGACCGTCAATACGCTCCCCACGATCGTCGGCTCGACCTACGAGATCGTCGTCGGTGCCAATCTGGTCCTCACGCAGACGATCGTGGCGACTCGGCCGATGACCCTGAAGGGCAACTCTCCAGCTATCACGCTCAGCGGCTCCGCCACTGCCCCGACCGGCATTTCCATCGGTGCCGGCGGCAGCGGCAGCCGCGTCACCAGCCTGGCGTTCAGCGGATTCACCAGCACCGGCATCCAGCTGAGCAATGCCCAGAACGTCGCGGTCAGCGGTGTCACGGTGAATTATTCGGGATACGGCCTCTCGGTTGCCGGCACGAGCACCGGCAGCACCGTGAGGGGCAGCACGTTCAACTTCTGCCCCAACGCCATCGTGCTGTCGAGCGCCACCGGCGTAACGATCGGCGGCACTGCGGCAGGCCAGCCGAACCGGATCGTGTCATCGGCCCGCGCCGGCGTCTTCGCCACCGGGTTCTGCACCGGGTCGTCGGTGATCAAAACCTCGTTCGTCAACACCCCGGTGCGCTACAACACCGGCAGCTCCCGCAACCTCCGCATCGTGCAGTAGCCGACGGGCCGCCCGTGGCGGCTGTGATTCAGCCCGCGTTTTCCACGACCTCGCTGCCCCCCCCGGCGGACGCCCGGGCGAAGCGGATGTCGAGCGTCCGCAGGTAGGTGTGCAGGCCGGCATCCTGGATCGGCAGAATGTGGGCCGGGGCGCCCGACTCGTTGTGATGCGAATGCCAGAGGCCGGGCGGCGTCACGAACACCGCATGCGGCTGCCAGTCGAACCGCTCCCCATCCTTGATCCGACCGTCCGGCCCCAGCGTCTTGCCGACCAGCGTGTAGCAGCCCGGCTTGGCGTCGACGACCAGATCGACCGCCACCGACTGGTGCCGGTGCGGTGCCTGCACCGCTCCGACCGGCAGACGGCCAAACATCGCCCAGATCACATGCGTGATCGTCATCGTCTGGGGGAAGAGCCGATTGCCGAGCAACACACTCAGCCGGTTGGCGTGCGCACTGGCGGGATCACGGATCACGGTCTCGAGCGCCTCGTGAATCGACTCCCGCTTGTAGAGCGTCGGCGAAAACTGCCGCCGGGTCGCCTCCACGCCCAGATAGCGCAGCAGCGGCTCGTCATGCACCCAGTAGATCGCGGCATCGTCGCCAGCCACGTGCATCGCACGGCTCCCTGCCGGCAGGATGAAGAGGTCGCCCGCCTGCCAGACGATCTCGCCGGCTCCCGCCGCCGCGGCATCGCCCTCCACGTGCGTCGTGCCCGTGCCCCGCATCACGAAGCAGAGCTGGCTCGTGGCATTGGCGTCGGTGATGATCGCGTCGCCCGGGCAGATATGGATAAAGTTGGCGCAGAGCCCGGGAGACGTGGCCGGACCGGGGCAGCCGAGAATGGAGCTCGTGTCGAGCGGAACCGTCCGCGTGATCCCCTGCTCGTGAAGCTCGGCCCCGAATCGGGCCCCGGGGATCGCCCCCAGGGTGCCGTCGGCGATCGGATTGGAGGCATAGCGGTAGTCGTGAAACCGGGCGGCTGCCGTCAGCCGATCGGAGACATCGCGGGCCGTGGATGACTGAAGCATGGGACGAGCCTCCGGATATTTTCCTGTGACGCCGGTGATGCCACCAAATCGGTAGAATAGGCGTCGTCGAATTCTACGGTGCTGTCCATGGAATATCCCCCCCACCCCCCTGCACGCATCGTCTCGCTCCTGCCGGCGGCCACGGAGATCGTGGCGGCGCTCGGACTCCGGGCGAATCTCGTTGGCCGGTCGCACGAATGCGACGAGCCGGCCGATGTGGTCAGCCTGCCCGCCCTGACAGCCGCCCGCATCGATGCCTCAGCCCCGAGCCGCGAGATCCATGACCAGGTGACGGAGGTGGGCCGTTCCCTCGGCGCCC
>CAYSPN010000554.1:0-2751 GCA_964432895.1 uncultured Candidatus Kuenenia sp. | reverse complement strand
CTCGACGACCTGCGGCCGCTGGTCGTCACGAAGACGTGGACGGAGCACACTGCCGAAAAACAAGGCGACACTCAGACTCGCGAGGTGACGGCCGAAATCTGGACGGCGGCCTTCCAGCGTCGCATCGACGAGGCGAAGCGGCTGGAGATTCCCGCCCGGCCCGAGCCCTATTACGTCGACGGTCCGATCGTGCTGCCGTCGGGAGCGACGATCGTGGCCGATCCCGCGGCCGAGATCCGGCTCGTGCCCGGCGCGAACACCTGCATCGTCCGCAACGCGAACCTCGTCGGCTTCGCGAGCGGCCCCGTGCCGTCCGACTCGCAGCCCGACACCGACATCGCCATCGATGGCGGCATCTGGTCTACCACGCTCGCCACCACGCCCGCCGCCCCGCAGGGCAACGTCCGCGGCGGCTCGGGTCAAAAGCCCCCCGTGCCCGGCGTGCACGGTGTGATCCTGCTGCAGAACGTCCGCCGCATATCGGTGAAAAACGTCACGATCCGCCAGAGCCGGCCATTTGGCGTGCATCTGGCAAACGCACACGAGTTCCGCGTCGAGAACATCACGCTGGATCGGCACCGGCGTGACGGCGTGCATGTGAACGGCCCCGCCAGCGACGGCCTCATCCGAGGCGTGCGCGGCGATTCGCACGACGACAACGTCGCCCTCAATGCCTGGGACTGGAAACACTACACGCCCAGCTACGGGCCCATCGAGCGCGTCGTCGTCGAAGATGTGACGGGATCGCCCGAGGGGCTGCCCTCGGCCAACTCCATCCGCCTGCTACCCGGCGTGAAGAAGTTCGATGACGGCACGCTGCTTGATTGCCCCATCCGTGACATCACGTTGCGGCGGATCACCGACATCAAGGAGTTCAAGTGCTACGGCCAGCCGAATCTCGAACTCGGCCGCGATAACGATTCGAGCGTCGGCGTCGGCCGCCTGGAAAACATCCGTTTCGAGCAGATGACCTTCCATCGCTCCGGCACGATCGAAGTGCATGCCGACACCGACGGTCTCGTGATCGACGGCGTGGCGCTCGACTTCGAACTGCCGCCGGCCTGGCACCTGCTGGCGATCGGCCCCAAGTCGATGACCTACAAACACAGTCCGACCGACACCGCCAAATGGACCGAGATCTTTTCCCCGGATCTCGACTGCACGGTGCGGAATGTCCGAGTCAGCGGCGTGCGGCTGGCTGGGTCGACTGAGGACCTGCCGACCGAGCGGCTCGTGAATGTGATCGAACAACGGCTCAATCCCGACTACCCTCGCACGACGCCCAGTGGCGGCACCGGCCGGGGCATCTGGGTACGATGACGCCGGCCGCCGCGCGAGACGTGCCCCACGGCAAGACTCACCTCAGGGAATGGTTCGTATGCACAAGGTCGTGATCACCGACTTCATCAATGACAACCTCGCCACCGAGCGCGAGGCGCTGGCCGGCCTGGCCACGGTCGAGGCCTTCGACGCCCACCACGAGGACGAGTTCGTCGGCCGGATCGAGGATGCTGCCGCGATCATGATGTATCACAACATCAGGCTCACCCGCCGCACGATCGAGCGGCTGAAACACTGCCGGCTGATCGTCCGCTGTGGCGTGGGCTTCGACAACGTCGACCATGCCTTCGCCCGGGAGCGCGGCATCGCCGTGGCCAACGTTCCCGACTACGGCACCGAGGAGGTGGCCGACTCGGCGATCGGCATGACGCTGGCCCTCACCCGCGGCATCCACCAGTTCAACACGCGGCTCCGCGATCGCCCCGATCCGTGGATGTATCACGTCTTTGCGCCGCTCCACAGGCTGCGTGGCCGCACGTTCGCGATCGTCGGACTGGGCCGTATCGGCATCGCCACCGCCCTGCGTGCCAAGGCGCTCGGCATGGACGTGGCCTTCTACGACCCGTATCGCCAGGATGGCTTCGACAAGTCGCACGGCATCCGCCGGGTCGAGTCGATCGAGGACCTCTTCCGGCAGGCCTTCGTGCTGAGCGTCCACTGCCCGCTGACCGACGAGACGAGGGCACTCGTCAACGCCGACACGCTGGCCCTGCTCCCGCACGGCTCGTTTCTCGTGAACACCGCCCGCGGCGGCGTGGTCGACACATCGGCCATTCCCGCGGCTCTCGCCTCGGGCCGTCTCGCCGGTGCCGGCATCGACGTGTTGCCGCAGGAGCCGCCCGCCTCGGACGACCCGTTGCTCGTCGCCTGGCGGGACCGGAGCCATCCGGCCTTCGAGCGGCTGATCGTCAACCCGCACGCCGCCTTCTACTCCGAGGAAGGCCTCATGGACATGCGGGTGAAGGGCAGCGACGCGTGCCGGCGGGCGCTCCTCGGTCAGCCCTTGCGAAACGTCGTGAATTGAATGGGAGTCGCTCTGGACAAGGGTTACGGCAGCCGGATCGTGAACGTGCTGCCCACGCCCGGTTCGCTCTCCACGGCCACCGTGCCGCCGTGGGCCTGCACGATGTGCTTCACGATCGACAGGCCCAGGCCCGTGCCGCCGAGCTTGCGGCTGCGGGCCTTGTCGACGCGGTAGAATCGCTCGAAGAGCCGAGGCAGATGCTCTGCCTCGACGCCGCAGCCCTCGTCGCGGACCGTGATGACCACGGCCCCAGGGCGTTCGGTTTCTGCCGCCTCGACGCCGACCGTGATCCAGACCGTGCGTCCCGGATCGCTGTACTTGATGGCGTTATCGACGAGGTTGATCAGTGCCTGCTCCAGGAGCGGCGCGTTGACCTCTGCCTCGAG
>CAYSPN010000553.1:0-2552 GCA_964432895.1 uncultured Candidatus Kuenenia sp. | reverse complement strand
CGAGGGAAAACACGAGGACCTCTTCGCCGGTGACCGTGGAAATGTCGTGGTGCACGCTGACGAGCTTGACGCCGACGGCGTCCTCCACGATCGACTCCAGCCGCGGGCGGCCGGTGGCGACCATGTGGGTTCGCACCTGCTTGAGCAGGGCCCGGCCGTTGCCGTTTTCGTGCCCGTTGGTCGCGTCAGCGCGGGTGTCGCCATCGGCATTGCCAGCGACGGGATCGTGACGCGGTGCAATCAGTTGCCGCTCGGCAGTCGTCAGCACCCCCTGCAGCCGTACGACGAGGAGCGATCCGATCAGGTGGGCATGGATATCCCGCGGACCTCGGCCGAGGAACTCTTGCTGGAACCGCGAAATGCCGTCGCAGACGGCCGCCTCGATTTCGCCCTGGGATTTCACGGGTGACCTCTCACAAGCTGACGCATGCGCAGACCAGCCCCCGCGTTCAGACGCGGGACGGCCTGCAGGGAATGTCCGGACAGGGGGCCTCAGTCGCAGCCGTGCGACCTGCTCATGCGTTGCTGCTTGAGTGTGGTTACGGAAGACGTGTGTGGATGACTTTCTCGTTCTGCCGTCACCGCCGCCGTCCGGTCTCGATCTCGCCGTCGACGGTGCCTGTCCGCGGCTTGACGCCAGCCAGTCCGTTGCCGTTGCCGTTGCCGTTGGGGCTGGCCTC
Source organism: uncultured Candidatus Kuenenia sp. (assembly GCA_964432895.1). Lineage (GTDB taxonomy): Bacteria > Planctomycetota > Planctomycetia > Pirellulales > UBA1268 > CAMCQY01. The sequence continues at coordinate 1,872 of CAYSPN010000553.1, read as the reverse complement.
GCCGTTGCAAATCCGATCCCAGACCTCTCGGCGATGGATCGGCATCCGGGTATCGGCCTCGAATCCGAGCCGCACGCGGCCCCCCTCGATCTCCAGGATCGTGATTTCGAGCACGACCTCGAGATTCTCAGGCCGGCCGATCACCACGCTCTCGCGATTCTTCCTCGTCAGTACCAACATGGTTCACCTTCTTCATGGTTATGGATCCTTCCAGGCAGGTTCAGTTGCGGACGGCTCCGTTGCCGCTCGCTCCGTTGGAATGCACATGGTCGTTGACCGGTACGCCTAGGGCCGGCAGCCCCTGCCCGAGCAGAAAGAGCTCCACGGCGGGGTTGGTCGTGAACGTTTTGAGCACGCTGCAGGTCGTCGTGTCGACGTGCGCGATCGCGCCGCGGAGTTCGACTCCCGTGCTCCTGCGGACATGGTTGCGCAGGGAGTCGAGCGAGTTGTCGAATAGGTAGCGGTGGAAGTCTTCCACTCGGTTCGACCCGTCCTCATCGGCCGCCAGTCGCCGTTCCACGGGCGAGAAGGCCTCATGGATGTTGACCACCATCCAGCGGCCGTCGGCCACCACGGTCACGCTCCGGGGCGTGCGGCCGAGAAGCAGATGTTCGAAGGAGCCGGCCGCCTGCGCCACCTGCCTCGCCACCCGTTCGTCAAACTGTTTTTTCATCGTTTGGTCTCTTGGTGTTTGCTGCTGATCCCGTGTCGGCGTGTTTGTCGCTGCCCGAACCGGGCCGTGGAAAAACAAAAAAAGCCGGCAAGAAGGAGGGCCTGAAGGCTCTCTTTCTCGCCGGCTTACGCTGCGACGGACCGCCCGGACCAAGGCCGGGATGCCCCTCGACTCGTCTTCCGATCACGTATTGTTGTGCCGAATTTCCGCCGCGATGTGCGATCGCGACCGGCCTCTCGGCGTCCGAATTATAGGTTATCGTCTAGGGAACGCAAGAAGGATGCGTAAGGTGCGTTGATTGGGTGCTTTCTGCGTTCTTTGCAGCCTCGATGATGCTCGCATCCCACATTTTCCATTTCCTGGTCCTGGCTAGGACGCCACGAAATTGTCGAACCGGCTGCCGATTCCCGTGATTCGAGTGCCGACTCCGCCGGGGCGTGTGATGGAATTGTTGCGGATATCGAGCAAGGCTCTGCCGTTGGAGTGCAGCGTGAGGCGATTCCCAACGACGTCGAACTGAAGAAGTCCGCTGCCGCGGGGGGCGGCCCGCATGCCCAGCAGTCGCCACACGCCATGGTCGCTCGCCCAGATTTGGACGGCATAGCCAGCGGGCCGCTTGACCAGCCTGCCGAGATACATGTTGCCGTCGCCCGGTCCCCCATACCGCGCCACGAGTCCGACTCCCATGCCGGTGATGGGCCGGACGCTCACCCACGCCCGCAGATGCACGTCGGCCGTCACAGCGTTGCGAAGCACCATCACCGCGTTGCCGCCGGAGACCGAGATGGCGGTGTTCCCTGAGATCGCAATGCGGCCGACCGGTTGGGTCCACGCTCCCGCCACCGGTCCATTGGGTCGGTTGAAGGAATCGCTGAAGGGCAGCGACGAGGGCGTCGGAGCAGGGGGCACGGTCGCAGACGGCGGGGGTTGCGGAGCGGGAGGCACGGGGGCGATGCCGAGCGACTCGAGCGTTGCTCCCGCGTTGAGGCGGCCGCCGGTGACCGTTTTGCCCGCAAGGCTGGCGGCGGGGGTGGTCGAGCCCAGGATGGCGGTTCGCACTTCGGCGACGGTGATGCCCGGCTTGGCGGCCGCCAGCAATGCCACGACGCCGGTCACCTGCGGGGCGGCCATCGACGTGCCGGAGAGGATGCCATAGGTGCCGCCGGGAAAGGTCGATTGAATGAGCGAGCCGGGGGCAG
>CAYSPN010000552.1:0-6745 GCA_964432895.1 uncultured Candidatus Kuenenia sp. | reverse complement strand
CTCTTCGAGCCGGAGGTCGATCAACGCCGCCTGCTCGACGGCCTCCGCAGCCTCCGCGTGCCGCGGCAGCTGTTCAAGTTTCTCTACCGGCTTCTCGTGGCCCACTGCCATGCCCACACGGGCGAGCAGGCCGTCTACAAGATTCCGCTCGAGCGATTCGACACGGTGCTGGCGGTGTTTCGCCGCGATCAGGACGCCTTCGACCGCGGCCTCGCGCCACGGTAGTGATGCATGCAGGGTGAGCACGACGTCCATACGCTCGTCATCGGCCGCGATGCGATGGCCTGCCGGTTCGAGATCATGTTCAACGCCGGTGAGGTGGCCGACGCCACGGCGATCGCCGTCGACTGCCTCGATCTCGTCGATGAGATCGAGAACCGGATCACGGTCTATCGCGACACGAGCGAACTGGCTCGCCTCAACGCCACGGCGGCAGGCGGCTGGCAGCCCGTGGAGGCCGAGCTCTTCTCACTCCTGCTCTTGGCCCGTGATCTCCACGAGCGGACAGGCGGCGCGTTCGACATGGCGGCCGGCAGCCTGGTGAGAACCTGGGGGTTCCTCCGTCGACAGGGCCGGACACCCACGACGGAGGAGCTCGCGCGGGCCCGCGAGGCAGCCGGCATGCAGTGCGTGGAACTCGACACGGCCGGCAGCCGGATGCGGTTCACGCGGCCGGGCATCGAGTTGAATCCCGGCGCGATCGGCAAGGGGTGGGCGCTTGACCGCGTGATGGAGAGGCTCCGCGAGTGCGGCGTGACGAGTGCGCTCGTGCACGGTGGGGCGAGCAGCGTGCGGGCGATCGGCGCGCAAGGGACCGCCCAGCCGGGTCGGCGTGCCTGGCCGGTGGGGGTGCGGCACCCGCTGCGGCCTGGCCGGCGGCTGGCGACGGTGCAACTCGATGACAAGGCGTTGGGCACCAGTGGATCGGGCACACAGTTTTTCATCGAGCGCGGTCGCAGGCTCGGGCACATCCTGGATCCCCGCACCGGCGTGCCGGCCGAGGGCGTGCTATCGGCGACGGTGGTCGCCCCCACCGCCGCCGAGGCCGACAGCCTCTCGACCGCGCTCTATGTGCTCGGTCCCGCAGGATTGGCACGGGTGGCGCCGCCGGGCGGAGCCGTGGGGGCCATTCTGGTCGTATCGGGCGAGGCAGCAGGGGCCGTCCGTGTGCTCACGGCCAATCTCAACGAAGAGACGCTCGCGATCGAGCCGGGCGAGGGAGTGGAAACCTGACGAAAGCGGCTGCGCACCGCCGGGACGGCAGAAGTCTCGTCGCCGGGGCGAGGATACGCCCAAGGCTCCTCGAGCTTCCGCCGATCCCGGCTCCGTCGTAGGTCTGCATGGCAGGAAGGCATGCACGACACCAGCAATCGGAGATTGCCAAGAAAAAACAGCAGGATGCTGTGTTTTTCGTGAAGAAGGCTCCTCGAGCTTCCGCCGATCCCGGCTTCCCCTGAAGCCTCTCGGAGCCGGGAAACAACGCAGCAGTGCCTTTTTTTTTCACTGGGCTACACTGAAAGGCTCGCACGATCTCCTGCCTGCCTTGGACCTCCTGCCCGCGATACCCAACCTGACATGTTCGACTGGTTTGAGCGGGGTTCCTACCTCGGCATTGTGCTGTTCCTCACACTCACGGGCATCGGTCTGCCCGTGCCCGAGGAGGTGCCCATCGTGGCCGCCGGCGTGGCCAGCAGGCTGGCTCAACTGAAGTGGTATTACGCGTTGCCCGCCTGCATGGTGGGGGCGCTGCTCGGCGACAGTCTGATGTATGCCATCGGCCGGTTCTTTGGCGCCCGGATTCTCAAAGAGCATCCGTGGTGGTCGGGCTTCCTCACCCCCGAGCGGGAGCGGACGATCGAGAACCTGCTCCGCAAGCACGGCATCAAGGCGTTTTTCGTGGCCCGGTTCCTCGTGGGGCTTCGCAGCCCGTTCTACCTGACGGCTGGCATCCTCAAGGTGAAGTATCGCTGGTTCCTGCTGGCAGACTTCATCTGCGCGTCGATCGTGATCGGCGGCTTCTTCGGGCTGGCATACCTGTTTGGCGAACGGATCACCGGACTCATCCAGTCGGCGACCCGTGGGTTCACCGCGATTACGATCGCCATGGCGGTCGTTGCCCTGACCGTGATCGCCTTCTTCTCCTTCCGGCAGCGACGGATCCGCATGCTCGATCAGGATCCGGAGTCGCTCTTCGACAATCGTGAGATCCTGCTCGGCCCCGCCGCAGACCGCATCGCCGATGCCGTCGCCCTCGGCGACAGTCGCCATGCCGAGCACGACCGGCAGTCGGGGCCGCGAGAATAACCGCGCACGAGTCGCGATTCCTGCCTGGCCATGAACCGGCTGGCGACGGCTGGTGACGGCTGTGCCGGTTCTGCCGGCACGAGGGTGCCGTCTGGGCAGGATTGTCGCCCTGCGGCGACTTTGCTGTCGCCGATTTGCGACCTAGGAACATGGTGAGTCCTTCTCGTCACCACGTTCGTTCTCAGAAAGCCACCATGATCCGTCCCGCGGCGTCGGTCGATCGCCCCTCCAGCCTGGGACGCGTGCTTGTCGTCGACGACGACCGCCGCATGGCATCCCAGACCGCGCAGTGGCTCTGTAGCATCGGCTGGCATGCCAGTGCCGTCAGCCGCGCCGATGAGGCGCTGCCGCTCCTGGCCCGCGAGCGCTATGCTGCCTGCATCGTCGATGGCCTGCTGGCCGGGAACGGCGCCGCGCGAATCGCCGCCAGTCTGCGGCTCACGTCGGTTGGCTCCGGGCTGGTGCTCACCATGCCGGAAGCCTCTGCGACGTCGATCGCCGCGGGCATCGATCCCGACGCCATCGTGCACACGCCGGCCCGAGATGCCGACCTGTTGGCCGCGATCGACGCTGCGTTCGCGGCCGCCACGCGCCGTGCCGTGGCCGCCGAGGCACAGCCTCCGACGCCGAAGTTGCTCGGCTCGTCGCCGTCGATGCAGCACGTGCTCGACCTCGTCGCCCGCCTCGCCGACGCACCCGCGACGCTGCTCATCACCGGGGAGAGCGGCACGGGCAAGTCGCTCCTGGCCCGCGAGATCCACCGGGCGAGCCGTCGCCACGGGAAGCGGTTCGTCGAAGTGGCATGCGGCTGTCTCAGCGAAACGCTGCTCGAAAGCGAACTCTTCGGCCACGTGGCCGGTGCCTTCACCGGCGCCACGGCGGACCGCGACGGGAAATTTCTTCAGGCCGATGGCGGCACGATCTTTCTCGACGAGATTGCCACCGCATCGCCTGCCATGCAGGTGAAACTGCTGCGGGTGCTTCAGGACCTGCGGTTCGAGTCGGTGGGTGGCTCGCAGACGCATGCGGTCGATGCCCGTGTCATCCTGGCCACCAACGAAGACCTCGCGGCGCTGGTGGCGGCAGGGACGTTTCGGGCCGATCTCTTCTGGCGGGTGAACGTGATCACGATCGAAATGCCCACGCTACGCGATCGGGCCGGCGACATTCCGATGCTCGCGGAGCATTTTCGTGCCGCGGCCGTGGCCCGCGGCGGCCGCGAGGTGGCGGGATTCTCGCCCGCGGCCCTCGAGGCCCTCACGCGGTATCGCTGGCCGGGCAACGTCCGCGAACTCGAACACGCCGTGGAATACGCCGTGTTTCTTGGACGCGCGCCATGGATCGGGGCAGTCGACCTGCCGCCCGCGATCAGGCTCGCGGCCGTCGGCAACGGGGCCCAGGTGTCGGCGGCTGGGGTCGCTGCGCCCACGGTGGGATCGCTCAAAACCTCGCTCAAGACCTCGATGACCCATCCGGAGCGGCGGCTGATCATCGAGGCCCTTGAACGCTCAAACTGGCGTCGGGACGCGGCTGCCAGGGCCCTCGGCATCAACCGCACCACGCTCTATAAGAAGCTCAAGCGGCTGGGCATGAACCTCGCGGAACTGCAGCCGACCCGGTAGCCGATTTCAGGCGAAGCACGGCATCGTGCGACGCCCACACCAGCCCGTTCCCATCCAAGCCCGCAGCGCCAGCAAGGGAAATGCGGGCGGTCTTCAGGGGCTGGGACGCGGATTCCCTCGCTTGCGCGTCGGGCTTGCATGGGAGCGGAGTGGCATCCAAGCCCGCAGCGCCAGCGAGGGAAATGCGGGCGGCCTTGCCCCCGCTTCAAAAACCGGCGGGTTTCGGTCATACTCCTGCGTTCCAGCCTCAATGACACAGGAGATTTTCCCCAGGATGTTCCGCAACCTCAGCACGTTTGGCCTGCCGCTTTCCGGACGCCCCAGCGAACTCATCGAACTGGCCCTGTCGTTCGGCTTCGACGCGATGGACATCGACCTGGTCGATTTCCAGCAGCAGGCAGAGACCTTCGGCGTGCCCCACGCTCGGCGGCTGATGGTGAGCGCGCGGCTGAAGTGCGGAGTGTTTCGGCTGCCCGTGACGCTCGATGCGGACGAGGCGACGTTCAACGCGGAATTGGCGGCCCTGCCGAAACGGCTCGAGTTCGCGCAGGCGACCGAGGCCACTCGTGCCGTCGCCTCGATCGCGGCCGCCTCAGACGACCATTCCTTCAAGGACTTCTTCGAGCAGTACCGCACGCGTCTCGACACCATCGGTGGCATGCTCGATCCGCACGGCATCTCGCTCGGTCTGGCGATCACCCCCGAGACCGAGGCCCGCGCCGAGAAGACTCACCAGTTCATCCACACCTTCGAAGGGCTGCTCGGCCTGCTGGCCGTGTCGCATCCCCGCGTCGGCGCCGTGGTCGATTCCTGGGCCCTGCACATCACGGGCGAACCGCTCGAGATGATCACCAAGGTGCCGAAGGGTCGGATCGTGGAGGTGCGGCTCTCCGACGCCCCCCGCGACGTGGTGGCAGCGGAACTCACCCACGCGCAGCGGCTGATGCCGGGCGAGACCGGCGTGATCAATTCCGCGGCTGTATTGACGCAGGCGAAGAACGCCGGCTTCGACGGACCAGTGACGCCATGGGCCGATCGATCCACGCTGGCTGGTCGCGGCCGGGAGCGGATCGTGAAGGTCGCCGGGGATCGGCTGGAATCAGTCTGGCGTGAGGCCGGTCTGCCGATCGTGCCACGGTGGTTCACGCCCGTCGCCAAGGATGCCTTTGGCCGTCCGCTCAACGAAGAAGTCTTCGTCGGCGCCGAGTGAGGCATTACGCTCCTTCGCGAATCCACGTCACCTTGGGCGAGCCACCGCCATCCTTGGCGGAGCCCTTGATGAACTCCGAGACGTATCGCAGCGTTTTGCCGGGGCGGTCGGGGTCGCGGAAAGCATCGCCCTTCTGCAGGATAGGCAACTGGTCTGGCATGCCCCCGAAGGCCCGCGTGCCGGCAGCCTGGCAGGGATACCACCAGCCCTGGCCGTCGGCATCGACGAGATAAAACTCAGGGTAGCAGTGCCCCTCCACCCAGACGGTCCGCGCCGGAATCCCTTCGGCCCGGGCCATGGCGATGAACAGGCAGGTGAGTTCCTCACAGTCGCCCCAGCCGTCGGCCAGGGCCCGTGCCGCTCCCTTCAGGTCGCCGTTGCGGTATTCGACCTTCTCGCGAACGGTGTCATAGATCGCTTCCACTTTCTTCCAGCCGTCGAGATCCTCACCAGACGCCTTCGCAAGCTTCATGATCTTTGGGTGACGTGTTTCGATGTAGGGACTCGCGCCGAGGAAACCACGCAACGCCCGGTCGGGCTTCTGCGGGATCGACAGCGACGAGGGATCGGCGGGCTGGGTGATCGATGCGCGTTCGAGGGAGAAGGTGACGATGGCGTGTGCCTTCTCGCCGGCGGGCAGGCTGGGGATCTCCACGATCATCTGCTTCACGCCGCCGGGCAGCGTGCGATACCGCAGGCCGCGAACGTCGGGAGAGACGTCCTCCTGCAGGATCTGCACCTTTTGCTCCGGCCAGTCGGCGGGCACCGGGAGGGTGGCATAGATGTCCCGGCACGCACCGCCCTCGGCTGTGACCGCCACACCGACCCGGTATTTCTGTGTGCGGGCGTCACCCAGCGTGGGGGCCGCAGAGCCGGCCTCCGGGGCGGCGAATTGAGCTCTGGCAGGCAGGGCCAGGGCCGTGACGACCAAGCCGGCCAGCAGCGGGAGGCGATGGAAGCAGCGCATATGAATTCCATCGGCAACGGCCGCGTGCCGGCTCGCGGGGCGGGGCCGCCTTGACGATCGGGAAATCTGGGGCGGCGGGGGCAAACACTCGATTGTTCAGCCGGTCTCCGGCTGCTACACTACGCGGCTCGAACCACTGTGGCCCGCGAGTCCCCCTCCTCCAACCCGTTTACCCAAAACCCCCCCACGCATGGTCAACCGCAACCTCATTCGCGAACTTGAACTCGGAGACGAACTCGATCAGGAACTGGAACTCGCCCTGGCTGGAACAGAAGAGGGCGAATATTCGATCGGAACCTCCACGCTGGCGGTCAACTCGGTGCTCGAGGGGAAGGTGTTGCGGGTCGATGACGAGTTTGTCCTCGTCGACGTGGGCTACAAGAGCGAAGGCCACATCCCGCGGAACGAATGGGATGAGTCCGAGCCGCCGCCCCAGGTGGGCGACATCGTCAAGGTGTTGCTCGAGGAGTTCGAGGACGGCCAGGTCGAGGAGCAGCGTGGGCTGATCACGCTCTCGAAGCGGAAGGCGCGCCGGATCGAAGACTGGCTGCGCGTGATGGAGAGCGTCCACGAGAACGACGTGGTCACCGGGTTCGTCACCCGCAAGATCAAGGGCGGCCTGCTGGTCGACATCTCCGGCGT
>CAYSPN010000551.1:0-9025 GCA_964432895.1 uncultured Candidatus Kuenenia sp. | reverse complement strand
AAGGCAACGACGCTCTCCACGATCACGCTGCAGGCGCTGACCGCACACACGTCGCTCCGCTCATAGGCGGCCTCCTCGATCTGCTTCGTCTTCAGGTTGACCGACTCCAGCGGCTTCCGCAGCGTGCTGATCGGCTTCATGGCGGCCCTGATCACGAGCGGCTGGCCGTTGGTCATGCCCGCCTCGAGGCCGCCGGCATTGTTGGTGGGGCGGGTGAAACCGAGTTGCGGGCCGCTTCGGGCGGCGGCGTCGTAGTGAATCGGATCGTGCACCTCCGAACCGCGTCGTCGCGCCGCTTCGAAGCCCATGCCGATCTCCACCCCCTTGATCGCCTGCACAGCCATCACCGCCTGTGCGAGCCGACCATCGAGCTTGCGATCCCACTGGGCGTGTGTGCCAAGGCCAATCGGCAGTCCATCGACACGGACCTCCACCACGCCGCCGAGGGTGTCCCCCTCCTTGCCGACGCGGTCGATGAGCGTGGTCACCTCGGCATCCCGCTCGGGATGGAGCGAATAGATGGCGCTTGAGTCACGCAATGCCCGCAGCTCAGGCAGCGTGCCGGAACGGTCGCCGAGCACGACGCCACCGAGTTCCGTAACCCAACCGGCCACTTCGATGCCGAAGAGCGAGAGCAACTGGCGAGCCAGGGCACCTGCAGCCACGCGGGCAGCGGTCTCGCGGGCGCTCGCGCGTTCCAACACCGCGCGGACGCCGCCGAGATGCTTGACGGCGCCGGGAAGGTCGGCATGGCCCGGCCGTGGCCGGTCGACGTCTTCGAGCTTCTCGAGCTTCGCGTCCTTGTTGATGACTTCGAGCGCCAGAGGGCTGCCGAGCGTGGTGCCGTGCCACAGACCTGAGAGAAACGTGACGGCATCGGTCTCGATTCGCTGCCGGCCGCCGCGGCCATAGCCACCCTGGCGGCGGACGAGTTCCGCATCGATCAATGCCTTGTCGACGGCCATACCGGCCGGAAATCCGTCTACGAGGGCCACGAGAGCAGGGCCGTGCGATTCTCCGGCGGTCCAATAACGAAGCATGGGGGGGGAATTCTGGAAGGGTTTCGAGAGACACCACCGGGCCGGCGGCCGCAGCCAAGTCTAATTTCGGCAGGCACGCCCCCCTAGAGCGATTCTAGCTGAGGCTGTCGCGGCGTATTCGCTTCTTTCAGCTCTCGAAGGAGCCGGGGAGCGGGGAAAGCCGAAGCGAGTCGGCCTATCCTGGCCTCGAATCGGAGGCTTTCACCGCCCCCGGCGGCTTGGGCCGCTGGACATCTCAAGAATTGAGGAGGCCGGAGAATTCCTTCACGGCAACCGGCCCGTGAGCAGCCGACAGGCTTCCAGGTATTTTTCCCGCGTCTTGGTGACGACGTCGGCCGGAAGGGCGGGGGGGGTGCTCGATTTGTCCCAGCCGCTCGATTCCAGCCAATCCCGCACGAACTGCTTGTCGAACGAGTCCGGAATGCGACCCGGGACGAGTCCGTCGGCCGGCCAGAACCGGGAACTGTCGGGGGTGAGCACCTCGTCGACCAGGATCAGCGAGCCGTCGGGCAGGCGGCCCCACTCGAACTTGGTGTCGGCGACGACGATCCCGCGGGAAGCGGCATACTCGGCACCGCGACGAAACACGTCGAGGCTCTTCTCGCGGAGCGTTGCCGCCAACTCCGCGCCAATGCGATCGGCCATGCATTCGAACGTCACGTTCTCGTCATGCCCCGTCACAGCCTTGGTCGCCGGCGTGAAGATCGGCTCAGGCAGCGGCGATCCGGGGCCAAGTCCGGCGGGCAGTGGCACGCCGCAGACGGTGCCGCTACGACGATATTCGGCGAGACCCGATCCGGCCAGCCAGCCACGGACCACACACTCGAAGGGAATCACCTCGGCCTGACGCACGAGCATCGTGCGGCCGCGAAGCAGATCGCGGTCGACGGAGGCTGGCAGGCCCATGGCATCGACGTCGGTCGTGAGCAGATGATGGGCCTGCGGGTGCGGACCGGATGCCAGCCAGCCGAACCAGAAGGCCGAGATCGCAGTGAGCACCTTGCCTTTATCGGGAATGGGAGTGGGCAGGATCCAGTCGAAGGCGCTGATCCGGTCGGTGCTGACGATGAGCATCGCGGGGCCGAACGCCGAATCGTCCAAGCGATAGCAATCGCGGACCTTGCCGCGGTAGAGCGGGCCGATACCGAGATTCGTTTCCGTGACGGCGGGCGATGTCATGGCTGCTTTTGTAGGGCAAATTCCGCCCCCGTCCAGTTCCGTGAGCCACCGGGCCGATTCGGCACACCGTCCGTGAGGGGCTGACCGGGCCCCGAGAGCCGGCGTTGCTGACCAGCGCAGGCAGGATGCCGGAGCGTAGTCAGCATCGAGTGAGCGAAGGCCAGCGGGCACCGATCCGTCTCGGCGGATTGGTCGACGTAGCGAACGTCCGGCGATGGGATCCGGTCAGCCCCGAACTGTTGCGAGCGATCTGCTCGTAAAGCTAGCAGAAGTCGCGAGACATTCGCGGCAGGGTGGCGAGTGCGAGCGGCTCGAGGGTCGTGGCCAGGATGTGCACGACCTGGCCGCGCCGCTGGATTCTTCCGTGGACGACGAGCACTGCCGCGCGGCGGACGGCATGGTCGGCAGCCTGCCAGACATCGGGCCGCACCACGATATTGGCCGCACCGGTTTCATCCTCGATCGTCAGGAAGATCATCCCACCGGCCGTGGCCGGCCGCTGCTTCGTGAGCACGATGCCGGCCACCTGTACGCGGCGGCCCTCCGGAGACACACCAGCATCAGCGGCGGTGATGACTCCCCGCCCTGCAAGTTCGTTGCGCTCGAACTGGAGCGGATGCGACCTCAGGGAGAGTCCGGAGGTGCGGTAGTCGGCAATCACCTCCTCCTGTCGCGTCATCGCGGGCAGGACGGGGGCGCCATCGTCATCCTCATTGTCCTCCTCATCGTCGTCGTGGAGTCCCTGCAACAGTGGCTGACTTTCCGGACGATCGAGGCACCGCATCGCCTCCCAGACAGCCCGGCGCCGATCGAGTCCCAGCGACTCAAACGTTCCAGCACGGGCCAGATGCAGCAGTGATTCGCGATCGAGCTGCGCCCGCCGGGCCAGTTCGTGCGGCAGTCTGAACGGGCCGGCCCGCCGCGCCTCCGCAATCCGCCGGCCCGCCGTCTCACCCAGCCCATACACCTGCTCCAACCCCAGACGCACGGCGGGCTCCGGCCGCCGCATTCGGGACGAGCCCCGGCTGGCCGCCACTTGGCATTCCGCATTCCGCTTTCCGCTCTTGCTATCCACCTCCAGCCGCGCGTGCCACCCGCTGGCATTCACATCGACCGGCAGTACCCGCACGCCATGCTCCTTGGCATCGCGCACCAGCTGTGCCGGCGCGTAAAACCCCATCGGCTGGCTGCCGAGCAGGGCAGCCGTGAAGGCGGCCGGGTGATGACGCTTCAGCCACGCCGAGACATAGACCAACAGGGCGAAGCTCGCCGCGTGCGACTCCGGAAAGCCGTATTCGCCGAAGCCGCGGATTTGCTGAAACACCTGCTCGGCAAACTGGTGCGAAAGGCCGCGGGCGAGCATGCCGTCGACCAGCTTCCTGTGAAACTCGTCGATCACCCCCGGCCTCCGCCAGGCCCCCATGGCACGGCGGAGCTGGTCAGCCTCGCCGGGCGTGAAGCCCGCTGCCACCACGGCCAGCCGCATCGCCTGTTCCTGAAAGAGCGGCACACCGAGCGTCTTCTCGAGCACCTCGCGAATGGCCTCGTTCGGATACGTCACCAGCTCCTCGCCCGAGCGTCGGCGGAGATAGGGATGCACCATGTCGCCCTGGATCGGCCCGGGCCGCACGATCGCCACCTCGATCACGAGGTCGTAGAAACAGGCTGGTTTCAGCCGAGGCAGCATGCTCATCTGCGCCCGGCTTTCGATCTGAAACACGCCCACCGTGTCGGCCCGCGAGATCATCTCATAGACGGCCGGGTCCTCGGCAGGCACCGTCGCCAGCGTCAGCTTCGGGCCACCCACCGATTCGATCAGGTCGAACGCCCGGCGGATGCAGGAGAGCATGCCGAGCGCGAGGCAATCGACCTTGAGGATGCCCAACTCGTCGAGGTCGTTCTTGTCCCACTGAATGACGGTGCGGCCATCCATCGCGGCAGGCTGGATCGGCACGAGATCGCAGAGGTCGCCGCGCAGCCCGCCGGAGGAGGCACGCGTCATCACCATGCCGCCCACATGCTGCCCCAGGTGACGGGGAAAACCGACGAGCTGGCCGACGAGCGTGATGAGCCGCGTGGAGGTATCGTCGGCGGGATCAAGCCCGGCCTCGGCCAGCCGCTGCGGCAATTGCTCCACGCCATCCCCCACGTCGAGCACGCTGGCGATTTTCTCCACGCGATCGAGGGAGAAGCCGAGCGCCTTGGCGAGATCCCGCACCGCCGACCGCAGCCGATAGGAGATCACTTCGGCCGTCATCGCAGCCCGGCTGCGGCCATAGGTTTCGTAGACATACTGGATCACCTCCTCACGGCGGTCGTGCTCGAAGTCGATGTCGATGTCGGGCGCCTCGCAGCGTTCGCGGCTGATGAACCGTTCGAAGAGCACGTCCATGCGGGCCGGATCGACCGACGTGATGCCGAGGCAGTAGCAGATGGCGGAATTGGCCGCCGACCCCCGCCCCTGGCAGAGGATGCCGCGGCGTCGAGCAAACCGCACGATGTCGAAGACGGTGAGGAAATAGGACTCGTAGCCGAGCTCCGCGATGAGCGCAAGCTCGTGCTCGATGAGCGACCGCACCTTCTCTGGAATGCCTCCGGGAATGCCATGATACCGCTTCGCCGCCCCCCGCCAGGCAAGGTCCGCCAGGTACGCCGCCGGCGTGCGGCCTTCGGGCACGTTCGCGTCGGGATATTCATACCGCAGTTCGGCGAGCGAAAACGTGCACTGTCTCGCGATCTCCACCGACCGCTCGACGGCCCCCGCAAGCGTGGCAAACCGCGAGGCAATTGTCCGGCGGTCGTGCAGGTGCCGCTCGCCGTTGGAAAGCAACCGGCCGCGGACCTCCTCCACCGTAGAACCGTGGCGGATGGCAGCGAGGGCGTCGAAGAGCGGCAGGCGGGATCGCTCGTGGTAGCGGACATCGCCAGCCGCCGCGAGCGGCACACGCGTCTGGCGGCCCACCGCCGCAAACCACCGCAGGCGTTCTTCGTCATCCCCTTCGAGCGCCACCTCAGCCAGCGCCACCAGTCGATCATCAAAGATCTCCCGCCACTGCAGGACGGCTTCGCTGGCATCGCGGAGCCCACTGGCACCTCTCATGTTGGCGGCCGTGATCGCCGCCAACGGCACGCCCGCAAGCATTCCCTCGGCGTGGGCGGCAATGTCGGCAAGCGAGAGCCGGCACGCGTTCACGCTGGCAGCATGCCCCACACTGGCATCATCACCCGCGGCAGCGGCATCACACTGTCGTGCCGATTGATACCCCAGCGTCAGCAGCCGGCAGAGCTGGGCATAGCCCGTACGACTGGTCACCCACACGACCAGCGGCATGGCGTCGATCGGCTCCAGATGCGCCCCGATGATCAGCTTGATCCCTGCCTGCCTGGCCGTGCCGTGTGCACGCACGACGCCGGCGAGCGTGGCCCGATCGGTGATGGCGATCGCCTCATAGCCGAACGCATGGGCCCGCTCCACCAATTCCTCGGGGTGCGATCCGCCCTCGAGAAATGAGAAATTGCTCCTGCAGTGCAGTTCTGCATACGCCGGCTCGTGCATGCGTGCCTCTCCTGTGCTCCTTCGTGTCGGCAACGTGTTCAGGCAAACGTGCCGTGCAGAAACCACTCACTCCCCGGCCGGCCGCCTGAAGCACCACGCAGTCGACGAAAGATCCAATAGCGGGCCCCCGAAGCCGTCTCGACAACGTAATAGTCACGCCGTACGGTCGGCCCGCGCCACCAGGCCGTCTCGATGCGTTCCGGGCCGTGGGCCTTCACCACCTCGTGCGTCTGCGAGCCTGACTGCGAAGCCAGCCGAAACCGCGCCGGCGGCATGCTCTCGGGCGATCTGGTCTCGAACGCTCCCTCGGGAACGAGCGACACCGTCTCCAGCCGCACCGGCTGCGGCAGCATCCAGATCGGCCGCCGCCATGGGGTAGCCAGCGGAGCAGCCATGAATGACGTTGGGAATGCCTTCGTGCATGCCGTCGTGTGGGGTGCGTGCGAGCCATCGTGCGGCGATCGTTTTGATCGGGGCTTCAGTTCGGGCTTCGACCGCGATGCCACCGGCGGCACGGCGGCCCACGCATGCTCTGGCTGGGCATCGGCCATCGGCCTGGGCTCGAATACCGCCCCGCGGCCAAGCCTGCCCGCCAGCCGGTCCAGCAGCATCCCCACCCGCGCAGCCGATGTCTCCGCCACCTCACCGAAGAGCGTCCGCTGCCGACACTCAGCCGTCCCCACAGACACTACCTCCACCGTGATCCCCTCGATCTCCCGCGGCATCCGCATCCTTGCCATTCGCAGCCGCACGAGTTCCACCAGATGCTTCGCCGAACTGCTCGGCTGAAACACACCGATATCGATGATCGCCGGCGTGCAGGCTTCGCGGAGCTCGGCCGACTGCGAGCGATCGAGCCGCACCTGCAGCGACATCACTCCCTTGCCTTGGGCTGCCAGCGGCGCGACACACTCCTGCAGAAGCCGCTCAATCACTGCGACCAGATCGTCCTGCGTTGTGTCGCGGAGCAGGAGCGGAAAATCGAAGGCCTGCGAGGCGTTCGGCAGTTCGCCGGAGCAGGAGACCACCAGCGGCTCTGGCCGCTCGCCGATGAACTCCGCCAGCCGCAGCGACACCTGCGGGGCAAACCGTGAGGCAAGGCTCTTGCGTGGCAGACGGGCGACGCCGCCGATGGTCTCGATGCCCACGTCTCGCAACTGCGCCAGCACGGCGGCGTCGAGCCTCATGGCCGCAGCCGGCAGCCCGGCCAACGTCTGCAGCTGCGCTCCTGCGGGCACGACCGCCCACCGCCGATGCCGCCCACCGTGACCCAGCGCATGCCCGCGGCCCAGCGCATGCCCGTGACCATGTCGACAATCGGCATGGAGTGCATCCGTGTGATGCGCGGCCGCCCAGGCAGCGGCGGGAGTGTCGGCAATCGCAGCCCGGGCATGAATGCCCCGCGCGGCCAATGTCCACACGACCGTGCGGACGAGCGGCCCTTCGCCACCGAAAAAACCAGCCGTGCCTGTCACGTCGATCTGCACACACTCCGGCCCCACAGGCTCATGCCGCGGCGGCTTCTCGATTGCCACGATCGGCGCAAACCGTCGGCAATAGCGGGCAAGCTCCTCGAGCGAGGCCAGGTCGGCCACGGGATCGTCATGGTCGACCTCGGCGATGTGGCAGGCACGGGAGCCATGCGCCAGCGCCAGCACCGCCATCGCTTCGGCAAGTGACATGCCTGCCGGAATCCGCGAGCCCGATGCTCCGCCCGGCTGCGGCATGGAAGCCCCCGACTTCCGCGGCGGCGCCGCCCAGGCCCAGGCCACCACCGTCATCACTCCGCGGCGTTCTCTCCGACAGACAAACACGGGTCGTCTGCGCAGCTCCGGCCGCTCGAGCAGCCGCCGCTGCACGGGCCACCGGGGCAGCCAGATCGTCATGATGCGCGACATGCCACCTCCCCCAACTGAAAGCACCCAGCCTGAAAATGCTCAACCTGAAGACGCCCCACCTCGACCGTCGCGTCATGCCGGGTCGGCACACGGTGACGGCGCGTGGCCTCGCGACCATTCGTGAGATCGAGCAGCAGCTCGGTCGACCGCTCTTCGAGCATCTCGCTACCCGTCCATGGCCCACCCGCAAGCGACAGCCGCAGCCGCCGCACGGCGAGATCAGCATCAGGCTCTCCGGCCACCGGCGAGATCGCCACCTTCGCGTCGGCCCAGGTCGGCCCACTGGGTCTAGTCGGCCCACTGGGTCTAGTCGGCCCACTGGATCCAGCCGGCTCGCCCCCTGGCCGCTGCTCCGTCAGCCCGCGCACCAACAGCCCGACAGCCCCGCTTGCCCGCGAGGCCAACTGCCACCGCCGCATGGCCGTGGCATGCACCCGCTTCGGCCAGGCAAGCACAGCCGCCACGCCGGGGCAGCGAAGGGCCTGGTCGATCGTCCAGAGTTCGTCGTCGTCGCGTGAGGGGCGGGCCACCACGAGATGCGGCCTGCCGCCACCCTTCCCGGTGGGATCTGCCATCGCATCGAGCCACGGGATCACGGCTGGCGGATACAACCGCTGACCACGATCGACGACCACGATCGTCGAGGCCTGAGAAGCCCGCGACTGCTCCGCCCACCGCGGGTCCGCCAGCCGGCAGGCCACCGCACAGGCCAGCGAGATCGCCCCGCCCGCATCGCCGCCGGCAAGCCACTCCACCAGGCTGCCTCGTCGCACACCACCTGCCGGCAGCAGACGGTCGAGCGATGGAAAACCGGTTGCCACCGTCTCCAATCCCTCGAAACACCGGCCCAAACCATCCAAGACGCGGGTCACCATACGGTCGCCTCCAACGATTTATGTACGCCCGTATACTATACGCCTGTTCCGCATTCGTCAAGAACCACCACGCCCACGTGCCATGGATAGCTTTTTCCACCGCCAGCTAGAATCGATGGCATGACGCCGCTCTTACACAGCCGTTTCCCATGCTGCCTGTCGCTCCTGCTGATCCTGTGCGGAGTGCCAGCCGCCAACGCAGCAGAATTCCCGAAGGACTTCGCCGTCTTCCAGGCCGAGCTTTCTCCGGCGATCTCCGCGAAGCTCGATGCCACCGCCAAGCACTACCGGCAGATCGAGCCATCGCTCTTCCACCTCTGCCTCGACCATGCCGATCGGCTGGCGATGCTTTCCGACGAGCAACGACTCGCAACCATCGTAAAACTTGCCGACTTCATCGATCGCACCCGTGACGAAACGGGATCGCGAATCCTCATCGGCGCAGACCGGCCGATCATCGGCCTGCTCGACCCGGCC
>CAYSPN010000550.1:0-2317 GCA_964432895.1 uncultured Candidatus Kuenenia sp. | reverse complement strand
ATCGCCGCCCTCTGCCACGCGGACGGCATGGCCGGTGCGTTCTGTCAACCACTTGGCCAACCCCTGCGAAAAGGCGACGTCCACGTGCTGCACGACAACCACGGCCACGTTCCAATCACGCGGCAGCGGCACAAGCAGATCGGCGACGGCCTTGGGGCCTCCGGTCGACGCTCCGATGACGAGCAGTCGCGGCGTGGCTGCGGCGTCGTCGCTCCGCGCGGCTCGCCGATGATCGGTGGGAGCACCCACGAGTTTGGCAATGGTGGCGATCTTCTCGACGAGCGGCTGAACCCCCGTCATGTCGCCGTTCGGGCCCAAGGTGGGAGTGTCGACCGTGTCGAGTGCACCGTACCCCATCGCATCGTAGACGAGCGAGATGTTTCCACTCACCGTGGCGGTGACGATCAGGATCGCGCACGGGCTGCTGGTCATGATCTGCCGTGTGGCCTGCACCCCATCCACGTGCGGCATGATCAGATCCATCAGGATCAGGTCGGGTCGGTCCCGTTTCGCCATCGCGATCGCCTCCACACCGTCGGCTGCCATCCAGGCCACGGTATGGTCCGGCAGGCTGCACACGACCCGACGCAAGGCTTCGGCGGCCACCCGCACGTCATTGACGATCGCAATTCTCACGTGATTGGACTCCCTGCCGTCAGGCCGCGTGTGGATCGATTCAGCCGGTCGGCTCGCCGATCAGGTCGACGATCGTATGGAGGAATGTTTCGTCGTGGAAGCTGGCCTTGGTCAGGTAGCGGTGCGCGCCGGCTTCGAGCCCGCGAAGCCGATCCTCCTCGCGGTCTTTGTACGACACGATCACGATGGGGATGCCCCGTCGGGCCGGGTCGGCTTTGATCAGCGAGACCAGCCCGATGCCGTCGAGGCGAGGCATGTCGACGTCACTCACCACGAGGTCATACTGCCCGCCGCGGATGGCGTTCCAGCCGTCCATCCCGTCGACGGCGACGTCGACGTCGAAGCCGCGCGACTGCAGCAGTTGCCGCTCGAGTTCCCGCACGGTGATCGAATCATCCACCACGAGGATCCGTTTCCGTCGCCGGGCCCGTTCGGCCATGCGGGCGAATTCCACGCGTGACAGACGTCGTCCGGTCAACAGGCCGTCGATCGAACGCACGAGGTCGTCGACATCGACGATCAGCACCGGATTGCCGTTCTCGAGAAGGGAGGCGCTGCTGATGTCGGGCACCTTGCCCAGCCGCGGGTCGAGCGGGCGGACTTCCAGATCTCGCTCGCCGAGAAAGCCGCTCACGATCATGCCGAACTGCTGGCCCCGATCGCTGATCACGACCACGGACAGAGCCTGGCCCACCGACGGTGCCGGGGGAAGTTCCACGTCGAGGATCTGTGCGGCGAGGACGAGCCCGATCGACACCCCGTCACGATCGACGTACTGACGACCCTCCACCGTGCGGATGTCGCCCTGGCCGCAGGAGAGAATCTGGTCGATGCGGGTGAGCGGAAAGGCGTAGGGCTCCCCGCCGATGTCGACCAGCAGC
This sequence comes from uncultured Candidatus Kuenenia sp., assembly GCA_964432895.1. Taxonomy (GTDB): domain Bacteria; phylum Planctomycetota; class Planctomycetia; order Pirellulales; family UBA1268; genus CAMCQY01. The sequence continues at coordinate 800 of CAYSPN010000550.1, read as the reverse complement.
GCTCGGATCACTGACATCGTGATCGGCAGTTGCAGTGTGAACACGGTCTGCCTGCCGGGCTGGGTCGTCACCCGCACGCTGCCCCCCACGGCCTTCGCCATGGTCTGCACCACGTCCAGGCCGACGCCCCGGCCGGAGATCTCCGTGACCACGTTCTTGGTGGAGAACCCAGGCAGGAACAGGAACTCCAGCAGTTCCGCCGCCGAGAGCTGGTCTGCGACCGGGGTTGCAACGAGCCCGAGGGCGACGGCCCGAGCCCTGATGCGGCCGATGTCGATGCCCTCCCCATCGTCGGTGATCGTGATCTGAAGCATGCCGGCGCGGTGTCTCGCCTCCAGCAAAATCGTGGCGACGGGCGGCTTCCCGGCGGCTTCCCGCCGGTCCGGCGATTCGATTCCATGGTCGAGCGCATTGCGGATGAGATGGGAGAGCGGAGCCTCCAGCTTTTCGAGGATGTCGCGGTCGACACCGGTCTGCTCGCCGCGCACGTCCAGTCGCACCTGCTTGCCGAGGGATCGCGACACATCGCGGACCAGTCGGGGGAAGCCGCGGATGCCATCGGCGAGCGGCCGCATCCTGCTGGTGAGGACCTCGTGGTGCAGTCTGCTCGAAAGGTCTTCGTTGCGGCTGGCGAAGCCCCCGAATTCCTCGCACTGCCGGGTGAGTCCGGAGAGTACGGCGTCGGCCTGTTCGCGAAGAGTGGCGAACATGGCCACCTGTGAGGCGGCCGCCTCGCGATCGCCTCGGTCGAGTCGCTCGTCGAGTGCCGTGATCGTGTCGCAGAGTTTCACCTGCGTGCT
>CAYSPN010000549.1:0-2223 GCA_964432895.1 uncultured Candidatus Kuenenia sp. | reverse complement strand
TCTCAAGTCGGATGGCTCTGTGGTCACGTGGGGCGATCCGAACTTCGGTGGTGACTCGAGTGCCGTTACCGACAGACTCGGCTCAGGGGTGGTTCAGATATTCTCCAACGCGACGGCCTTCGCGGCACTCAAGACCGATGGGTCAGTCGTAACGTGGGGACAGGCGACTGGCGGAGGGGATTCGAGCACCGTCGCGGCGAGTCTCGCGAGCGGCGTCGTGACGATTACCGGGATGGGCTCATCCTTGGCGTACGGCACACAAGATGGACCGGCTCTTCCAATTAGTCCGCAGGGCTTCGCGGCTCTCAAATCCGACGGCTCCGTGGTGACGTGGGGCCAGCTGGCGGCATCAGCATCGGCTTCCTGGGCGCCGGTCTTGGCGTCCGGCGTAACGAAGGTGTTCGCGAATGCTTTTGGCTACGCGGCGTTGAAGACCGACGGTTCGGTCTTCAGTTGGGGTTACGGCGTGCCGCCCGGCGTCATGGTCTCGTCGGGGGTGGTGAATGTATTCGCGACGGATCGGGCCTTTGCTGCATTGAAAGCGGATGGCTCGCTTGTGATCTGGGGAGACCCTGCCTATGGCGGAGATGCAAGCGTCGTAGCTGACCAAATCGGCTCGGGCGTTGTAAGCGTGCAGGCAACACAACGGGCCTTTGCAGCGCTCAAGTCAGACGGATCCGTGATCACTTGGGGTGATCCTGATTCCACCGGCCAACCCAACTATGGCGGGGATTCAAGCTCTGTAGCCGGTCAGATCGGGTCGGGAGTAACCCGGCTATTCTCGACGATGGGGGCGTTTGCAGCGATCAAGACGGATGGATCCGTCGTGACGTGGGGCTACGGTGGCGGCGGCATGTTCGGCACCATGTTCGCAGCGAAACTCTCCTCCGGCGTCACGGACATTGCCGCAAGCGCCTTTATGTTCGCGGCCCTTAAGGCGGATGGCTTCATCGTCGGCAGCAATCTCATGAGCCTGTCCACCGGCAACGCGACGAAGTTGATCGCGAACCAAGGCGCCTTCGCAGCACTTCGCTCCGATGGCTCAGTGATCGCCGGCGGCGACTTGTTCGGAGGGCGTTATGGCGGCGACATGAGTGCCGTTGCCGACACACTGGCCTCTGGCGTAGTCGACATCTTCGCCACCAGTAGCGCCTTCGCCGCACTCAAGGCCGATGGTTCAGTCATCACGTGGGGCAATTCTTTGACCGGTGGCGACTCGACTGCCGTATCAGCCAAGCTGCAATCTGGGGTGGTCGGCTTCGCCAACCCGTTTACCGATGACCGCCTCGTTCAGCCGGCCACCCTGGCAGGGATCGCCATCACGGCAAATGCCGCCACGAGTCTGCAGGGCTCGTGGCAGTACTCGGCCGACGGCGGCGCGTCATGGACAAACGTTCCCGCGTCGGGTTTATCTGACTCGGCAGCTCTCGGATTGCGTGCCGCCGCCACACTGCGATTCGTGCCACTGAGCACTTTTTTCGGTACGCCTGGTGGTCTCAGCGTGCGACTCATCGAAACGGGAGGCTCAGCCATCGTTGACGGCGCGACGATCAACGTCTCCCAGAACGGGGCGGCCACGTTCATCAGTGCCGCGACCGTCCCACTGGGCACCAGTGTCACCGCCAACCTATCGCCCACCGATGTAGCACTCACCAACACTAGCATCGAGGAGATGCTGCCGATTGGCACAGTCATCGGCACGCTGTCCACATTAGACCCGGACGCCGGTGACACGTTCACCTACTCCATCATCGGTAACGGCACTGGTTCGCCCGGATACTTCTCGATCGTTGGCAATAAGCTTACGACGGCGGCCGTCCTCAACTACGAAGTCCGAAACTCTTTCCTACCCCGCATTCGGGCAACGGATTCACGCGGGCTCTACACAGAGAAGGACTTCACGATCTCCGTCACCAACGTCAACGAAGCTCCCACCGACATCGCACTCTCCGCAACGTCGATCGCCGAGAACCAGCCCGTCGGAACCGCCGTCGGCACCCTCTCAACTACCGACTTTGACTTAGGCGACTCCACCTTCACCTACTCCCTCGTCCCCGGCATCGGCTCGACCGACAACGCCTCCTTCTCCATCGTCGGCAACCAGCTCAAGACCGCCGCAAGCTTCAGCTACGAAGCCAAGACGTCCTACTCAGTCCGTATCCGCGCCACCGACGCCGGGGGACTCTTTACCGAGAAGCAGTTCACTATCAACGTCACTGATGT
>CAYSPN010000548.1:0-3427 GCA_964432895.1 uncultured Candidatus Kuenenia sp. | reverse complement strand
CCGCCCATCTCGAAGACAGCCTTTCGCACGAGGCTGTAACCGTTGGAATGAAAGCCACTCGAGGCGATGCCGATCGCGACATCACCCGGCTGGATCTGTCGGCCGTCGACGACCCGTGACCGCTCGACCACGCCCACGCAGAATCCGGCGAGGTCGTAGTCACCGCCGTGGTACATGTCGGGCAGGATCGCCGTCTCGCCGCCGACGAGCGCACATTCACATTCGACGCACGCATCGGCGATGCCTCGCACGATCTGCTCGAGCAGGCCGGGGTCGTCGTGCGACATGGCGACGTAGTCGAGGAAGAAGAGCGGCTCGGCTCCTGTGCAGAGTGCGTCGTTGACGCTCATCGCCACCAGATCGATGCCGACCGTAGAATGGATGCCGGCATTCACTGCCACCTTCAGCTTGGTCCCCACGCCGTCGGTGCAGGAAACAAGCATGGGATCGACGTAGCCGCGGGCAAAGAGTCCGGGGAGGTCGAGGGCAAAGAGGGCGGCAAAGCCCCCTTCCTGGCTCATTACCCGCGGGCACTGCGTCCGCCGCATGTGCGCAGGCAGTCGGGCCATACCTTCGCGGTAGAGCTCAAGGTTGACGCCGGCACTGGAATAGGTGGCTCCGCTCACGCCGTGTATCTTCACCACCCCGCGGCGTCCCGCAAGCCCGCCCCGCGGTCCCGCGGTGATCGGCCCTGAGATGCCCTGCGGATGGCCCGCGATGGTATGATTTCGCCCATGTCTTCCAGGAAAGCCAAGGCTGTGGTCGAGCGTGCACACGCCGAGCAGCCGCTGCCGCCGCTGCAATTCAGCCACCCCCTGCCCTACGGCGCATTGCTCCGCGACCGCTCCGGGCGGCAGGAGCAGGGCGTGCAGTTCGTCGTCTACAGCCGCTCGGCCACGGCGATGCGGGTGCTGCTCTACGACGGGGTCGATGACGCCGAGCCATCCGAGGTGATCGCCTTGGACCCCAACAAGGACCGCTGGGGGGATATCTGGAGCATCTTCGTGCCGGGAATCAGCCACGGCCAGCTCTATCACTTCCAGGCTGACGGTCCGTTTGATCCCGAGCGGGGCCAGAGGTTCGACGGGAAGGCCCGCCTGATCGACCCCTATTCGCGAGCTTTGGCGGGGCATTTCCTGCCTGGCAACGACTCGATCATCCGGCCCCCGAAGAGCGTGGTGATCGATGACTCCTTCGACTGGCAGGGGGACCGGCATCTGCGACGGGGTCTGGCCGACACCGTCATCTACGAAATGCATGTCCGGGGCTTCACGGCCAGCCCGACCAGCGGCGTCACCCACCCGGGCACCTATCTGGGCGTGATCGAAAAGATCCCGTATCTCAAGTCGTTGGGCGTGACCGCGGTGGAACTCATGCCGGTGCACGAGTTTCCCACCGAACTGCCCGACGGCACCCGGCCGGAGGTGTTCAACTACTGGGGCTACGATCCGATCGCCTTCTTTGCACCGCACCGCGGCTACGCGGCGGGGAAGGAGCCGGGATGTCAGGTCCGCGAGTTCAAGGAGATGGTCCGGGCCCTTCATGCTGCAGGCATCGAGGTGATTCTCGACGTGGTCTTCAACCACACCGCCGAGGGCAACCACCTCGGCCCCACGCTCTCGTTCAAGGGGCTGGAGAACCGCGTTTATTACATGCTCGGCGATGCGGGCTACTACCGCAACTACACCGGCTGCGGCAACACGATCAACGGGAATCACCCGATCGTCCGCGAGCTGATCTTCCTCTGCCTGCGGCACTGGGTGCACAACTACCACATCGACGGCTTCCGCTTCGACCTGGCGAGTGTGCTCAGCCGCGACCGCAACGGCGATATCCTGCCGAATCCGCCGATCGTCGAGCTGATCACGGAAGACCCGATGCTCGCCGACACCAAGATCATCGCGGAGGCGTGGGATGCTGCCGGAGCCTATCAGGTGGGCTCATTCGCGAGCCTGCGGTGGGCCGAGTGGAATGGCCGCTATCGCGACGACGTCCGCCGCTATTGGCGGGGCGACTACGCGCAGACGGGCCACCTCGCCACGCGACTGGCCGGCTCGAGCGACCTCTACGGCGACGACGGCCGCCAGCCCTACCACAGCATCAACTTCGTCACGTCCCACGACGGCTACACGCTCAACGATCTTGTCACCTACCGTGACAAGCACAACGAGGCCAATGGCGAAGGCAACCGCGACGGCGACAACAACAGTTTCTCCGACAACTATGGTGTCGAGGGCCCGACCAAACGGGCTGACATCGACGCCCTCCGCGCGAGGCAGATCCGCAACATGCTCGCCACGCTGCTGTTGAGCCAGGGCGTGCCGATGGTGCTCGCTGGTGACGAGTGCCGCCGCACCCAACAGGGCAACAACAACGCCTACTGCCAAGACAACGAACTCTCGTGGTTTGACTGGGGGCTCGTTGGGTCGCACCCCGACCTGGTGCGGTACGTGCGGGAGTTGGTGCGGTTTCGGCTCGACAACCCCACGCTCCGCCGACGCTTGTTCCTGGAGGGGGGCGCAACGGAGGTTGGCGGGCTGCCCGATGTGGAGTGGTTCTCACCGGAGGGGAGCCATGTCGACTGGTATGCCGCCGACGCGAGCCTCGTCTGCTTCTTCGGCGCACCCTCCCGTGCGAAACTGCTCCTGGAAGACGACGTCGCGGCCGGCGGCGTCGAGGGCAGACCGCGGCACGTGCTGATCTTCACGCACTCAGGCTCCCTGCCCCGACGGTTCCATTTTCCCCGGCCCGCGGCGATCGCGTCGCTCCCGTGGCGACTGTTCGTCGACACCAGGCGATCGGCCCCGGACGACATCTACGCCCACGGCACCGGTCCTCTCGTGGATACCTCGCAGCCGCTGGAGTTGGTCGAGCGTTCGCTGGTCTGCTTCGTGGCCGATCCTGGGCCCGAAATGGAACTCAAAAGAATTACCTTGCAGCCACCATGATCGGTATGATGGGAGTCGTGCCCGTCCCCCAAACCACCTTGTCAGGAGATGTGTGATGCGTGCGTCGATGTCCCGCGACCGAAGCCATGCCCGTGGCGAGCTGCCCGGCGCTGTCGGCATGCTGGCCTGTCTTGGCATGCTGGCTTTCACAACCCCAGGCTGCAGCCCGGCACCCGCCCCCGTGGCCCCGGCCAAACCGGCTGCTGCCCGTGCCGACCATGACCATGACCACGACCATGGCAAAGATGACGACCACGACCACGGCAAGCAGGCTGATCACGATCACGATGACCATGGCCATTCCCATCCGGAGACGCTGGCTGCCGGCGTGGCGGAATTGGAGGCCATGTGGAGCCACGTGAAGGGGTCGCTGAAGGCGGGGGATCGCGAGAAGGCCGACGAAAAGGTGCACGCGGTCGGCCACCTGCTCGAGGATTTCGAGGGCCTGCTCGCCAAGGAAAAGGCCGAGGCGCAGGAAG
>CAYSPN010000547.1:0-4052 GCA_964432895.1 uncultured Candidatus Kuenenia sp. | reverse complement strand
GTAGACGACCGTCTCGGCCATCATGTACTTGAGCCCCGTCTTCGCCGTGAGGTCGACGATTCTTTTGCAGTCCTCCACGCTCGTGGCCATCGGCACGGTGCACATCACGTGCTTGCCGGCCTCCAGCGCCGCGAGCGTCATGGCCGCGTGGTCGGGGATCGGCGAATTGATGTGGACGGCATCGATCTCCTTGTCCTTGAGGAGGTCGGCGTAGTGCTGGTACCGCCGCTCGACACCATAGGCCTCGCCAACCTGATCGAGCTTGTCCCGCGACCGCTGGCAGATCGCGACCAGCTCGGCGTGGGGGTGCCTCTGGTGGATGGGAATAAACTCGGCCCCGAAGCCGAGGCCGACGATGGCGGTGCGAATGGTCCGGGCCGGGCGGGCTGGAACGGTCATGCGGGCGTGTCCTCCCTGAGAGCATGCGGGACAGGACCTGTTATTTCACAGGCTTCACACTCCGTCCATGAAGATTTGCACGGCCTGCATGAGATTTTGCACAGCCACCGGGGCTGTTTGGGATCCTGCCTCCACCACTGCGCGTTCGGCTACCGCACCAGGTCGGCCGGGTTGAGTTCGTACGGCGACAACTTGCCAGACGTATCCACGGACTGCTGCCAGTCCGCCACCCGCGGCGACACCGCCTTGCCGTTGGAGGAAAGCAGCTGGCAGTAGACCCAGGGATCAATGCCGTTTCGCAAAACGCGTGTCCGGCCATCGCAGAAGGCCACGTTGACCGCGCCGGGGTGACGGGAGGAGGGATACCGTGCTCTCCAGTCGTCCCTGTCAGCGCCCACCACGGGCGGATTGGGCTCCGGGCAGGTGTCGGCCGTGGGGTTGATCACCTGCAGGTCGGTTCTCGACCCGAAGCCGATCTCCAGCGGATGGAGTACCGAATGGTTCTCGACTCGGGCGCCGACGTTCGCCCTGACGACAACTGGATTGGCGGACCAGGAGATGTCCTGCGCGGCGTTCGGACCAGACCGTTCCGTGATCAGGAGCGTGAAGCCGTTCCCATCGACGGCGACCTTTTTCAGAGTCACGACTGCGGGCTTATAGGGCGGCCGGCTGGCGTCGAACGTCGGCTCACCTGGGAGGTTGCCCACCGGATCGGCGAAGACCCCATCCCCCTCGAACTGGGATCCTGGCGTGGAAGCGTCATCGAGTTCCTCCCCGCCGGTGCCAGCATTGACGGCGTAGGAGAGCGGCGATGTGGTGGTCACGTCGCCCCGCGAGGCACACGCATAGGTTGGAATCTTTTTCGTCGATGGGTTGCCGGCGGAAGAAGCTGCGGCGGTGGTGTAAGCGGCATACCAGTCATGGATCGCCTTGCTCTCGATCTGCGGCAGGATCGGCACGGTCCAGGAGACGCATGCTGTCTTCGGATCGGTCGAGATCCTCACCTTGGTGTAGGTGTCGAGGACGTTGCGCCACCCCGGCAGCTGCTTCTTGGCATCGTCATACGTGGCCATACCCAAAGCAATCTGCCGCATGTTGTTGGCACACGACGTCCTGCGGGCAGCCTCCCGTACCACCTGCAGGGCGGGCGAGAGGATACCCACTAGAAAGGCAATGATTGCGATCGTGACCAACAACTCGACGATCGTCAGCCCGCGTCGACGCCCCCATTGCCTGACACAAGGCGGCAGATTCATGGGCACAACAGCGCGGCGGTCAACCATAGGGTCCTCGAAGGCGGGGCGAGGAATCGGCGCGGGCGGCATACGCCGGTCTCCCGGCGGTGCTTCGTCAGCCGATTCGACGCGGAATAGACGAGCGGCAACAGCCGGCGAAACCATCATGATACAGCCGTCGAGCATCCACTTCGGCCGGAACGCCGGTCACTCATCAATTTCTCACGGATCGGCGGGTTGCACGCATCTCACGGCGGCTCTGCCTGAGAGGGAGCCGCCGCCGGTGCCCCTTCGGCAGCGTCCGGACTGACGCCCGCTGGCGGCTTCAAAGCCCGGTCAGGGTCGAGCCAGGTGGCCATCCGCCCGTTCGGCTGCTGAAGTCAATAAGGTCCGTCGCCTGCACGGTCTTGGCCGGCGATCCGCAGTCGACCGTCCATGCGGGCATCGTGGTCGGCATCGTGCTGTGGTGTCGCCATCGCTGGCCGGCCCCGACGCAGGTCGTCGCGGATAGCCGGGCGATCGTCTCACGTTGCGGTGTGCTCGTCGCGGCAGCGATGTTCGGGGGCTTGCTGTCGTGTGTGCAACTCGGGCTCACTCGCGAGTTTATGCTGCCGACAACCCGCTACACCGACATCGTGCCCGTCTCGCTTTGGGACGTCGCCGGTGGCGGGGCCGCCACCACGATCGTGCCGGCCCTGTTGCGCGTGCCAGTGGCCGAGGAGCGGCGCAAGCGTCGCCAGCGTGAAGAATGTGGCCGACCGTGCAGGTCAGAACCAACGGCACGGTGTTGGCGAACAAGCCTCCGATGACGGCGAACTGGATCCGTGGGGCCGAGATCCGGCCGACGCGGTCAGCGAAGAAGTAGCCCGCCACCAGGGCGACCTGGAAGAACGCCAGACACGACACCCACACTTACGGCGCCCCGCCGAACCGTGGCAGCAGAAACTTCCCGGCAAAAAGCTCGAGCAGAAACAGGCACAATGAGCCCGTCAAGGCGGCGGCGAGCAGCCAGATGTCGGGGCATCGCGGACGTGTGCGGCCGGCCGCGTGCCGCCGGGCAGGACGGCCTGTCCGCGGCGGTCAGGCGCCGCCATCGTCGGCCTCGCTGGCGGATGGAGCGTCGGCTGCGTCGGCCGGCTGCTTGGCAGCCGGCTCGGGCCGCGCAGGCGCCGGGAAGGAGACGTCCGCGTCAAGGCCGGCGGCCGTCGCCTCGGCACGCAGGCCTTCGACCAGCGAGGCGGCCGCGGACTGGCGGATGTGCTCCGGCGCCCATGCCCAGATCCGGGCCCTGGTCAGCAGCGGCACGGACGCCTGCCGCATGCAGGCGTCGAAGGAGTTGTCGACCAGCTTCGGAAACGACAGCAGCTTCGTTTCGTCGAGCACAAACGCCTCGCCCCGCTGGGCCGCGGCATACCGCCTGTCGTAGGCTGTCCGGGCGATGCGGAGGAAGCGGCCGAAGACCCGCGTGTCACCCTTGGCCAGGCCCTCGAGCAGGCCGCGGCGAATCAGGGCGTCGAGCAGCTGCCGCAGGTCGGAGGGATTGACGTTGGCCATGCCGGCAAAGCGGATGGCCACGAAGTTTTCCACGGTGTCGGAAAAGGCAGGCTCGTCGCCGAAGCCCTGCCGCTCGGCGAGGTCCTTGAGAAGTGTGAAGTAGCGTTCTGCCTCGGGCTGATCCCCGTAAAGATAGGAGAGCGTCGTCGCCAGATCGAGGAATCGCTCGTAGGTGGCAAACAGGTCCGACTCCTCAGCTGTCCCGAATTCTCCAGCGGTGACGCCCTCGTCGGAGGCGATGAGGGCGAAGGCCTCCTGGATGGCCTGCTCGAAGCTGCGGGCGAACCGCGGATCGGCCAGGAGGTCGACCCGGTTGGTGACCGGGTCGTATTCCACCCGGCCGGTGCGCATCAGGTCGAGCAGCATCATCAGGCGGCCTCGGACGAGCATCAGCTCGTTCGTGTCCTCGCGCTGCGCGAGCGACCGCGACACGGCGACCCCCTGCTCCGACCAGTAAATGCCATGGGCCTGCGGATGCCGCCAGTCGAGCGGCCCGTAGGTTTTCATGACCTCGAGCATCTTGGCGGGCTCCATGCGGTAGCGGTCTTCGAGCACTCGCCGCTGCAGGTGGGGCACGAGCTGTTCAAGAACCAGGGAGGCAAGCTCGGGATCCTGCCGGAGTGCCTCGACAAGCTCCCGGTTTGTCCCCGGCGGAAAGGCCACGTCGCCGAGAACCTTGGCGTCAAGCGAAGTGAACCGCATCATGACTCTGCCGAGCATCCGTAAGAGCCCTTCGTCGGGCTCGAGCCCCGCCTTCCGAACGGCGTCGAGCGCGCGTTGCACCGCGGGAGTCGCGGCTGTGAGTTCGTCGAGCGTCCGCGGGGCATCGACGATCCGACGGAAGCGGGCGAGCGCCTCGGGGGT
>CAYSPN010000546.1:0-2188 GCA_964432895.1 uncultured Candidatus Kuenenia sp. | reverse complement strand
ACGACTGGGTCGTGGGAGGGGAACTCGTCATGAAATCTTCATCGAACGCGTTCGGGTGTTCATGTGTTGTTACCGCTTTATGAGCGGTTTCCCGGAGGAACTGCGCGTAGCCCGGGTCGAGGCCTGGGGCCACGAAGGTGTTGCCCACGACGCTTTCCCCGAACAGCACCTCGTAGAAGACGCAGGCACCCAGGTACTCGCCTGCTGTGTTCGCGTGGTGGCCGTCTATGCTGAGCTTCGGTGGGCCGGCCTTCTGCTGCGTCCAGCGCCAGCCCACGTGCAGCGAATGCGTTTGATCAGGCAGCGTCGGCGGCTGGGCATTCAGAAAGTCGAATGTCGCATCGATCCGGTAACCCCACTGTCGATTGCAGTCGGCTTGATAGAAGGCGTCACCGACCGGAATCAGCCGCACGCCGAGTTCCATGGCAATGACCTCGTAGGCATGTGCCAAGCCTCGATACATGGCCTGCTGCGTCGCCAGATCGCCCGACTTCGACGGCTTGGCGGTAAACCTCGGGTCATCGCAGCGGTAGGCCCACGTTGCATGCACCAGCAGTTGTGCACTGGGGGCGTACTTCGCGACGTAGTCGCGAAGTTGACCGGCATACGGGCGATATGTGCTCAGGTCGTGGCTCTTGAGGCTGGCCTGTTGGATGGTCACGAAGTCCCAGGGCTCCGCCGCCAACTCCTGCTGGAGGGAACGTTTGTTGGCGTACAGTCCAGCCGAATCATCGGCATCCTGCTCGTGCTTCTGCGCTTTCTCAGCATGGAATTGCAACGATGCTCCACCAACCGCGACCGGCCGATGGATCAACTCGTGTCCGCCGGCGGTAGCGAGACTCGGCAAGTAATGCGTCGCGTTCTGCGAGAAGCTGTTGCCCACAGTCAGCAGGCGCACGGTCTTAGCAGTCGTCACTGGTGCAGACTCCGCTGCCGGCATCCAGACCGCGAACAGGAGAATGGGCCAGTAGGCGACGACGGGGGATTTGGCTTTCATGTGCGTCCTCTCGAACAGGCGACATCCCGAGGCCGCTCGACCCAGAGTCGGCGTTCGCCGACCTGCTTCCATGCCGCCCCCCGAGACGATTCGAGTTGTGCTGTGGAGGATAGCTCGGTCAAAGGGAATCCCACAAGCGGCGGACGAGGTGCTCTGCCACGAATGGTCGCATGCGCTGGCCTGGAGCTTTTCGCTTGATCGGCTTTCGAAGATGCCGGGGCTCGATCCGGTGGTGTTCGACCGGGCGTGCCATGACGAGGCCTGGGGCTGCGCCGACTCACGGGTCTGGCGGGCGTATCAGGAGTTGGGGCGGGAGGCGGCGTAGCCCCCCTGCTCTGCTCGACTATTTCGGAATCCGCGTAGTTGGACTCGTCAAGTCGGCGATCACCCGCGCGAGCACCGCGGCACGCTCGGCGTCTTGGCAACTGGTGCAAACACCGATGAACCCGCTGCAACCTGAATGGTGGCAGCGGGTTCCGCCATTTCTTGAGGTCGCGCGCTGCCCGACGCGGCCCCCTGCTGCGTCGACTTTTTCGTTGCAAGTCCGCTGCAATTGGAACAGGAGCGGGTTGGCGGTCGGGTGCAAAGAGTGATGCGCGAGCCAGGCGGTGAATTGAGAGGCGTGAGGCAACGTGGCACCTTCTCGAATCAGCGCCGTAAAGCTCCCGCAATCTGAAGCCGTAGTCGCTCGACGGCCTGGGCAAGCCTCGTGCGATCGCCGGGCGAAAGAGTACCGATGGTGTGATGCACGAGCCTGACATCGAGTGATAGAAGCTTCAGCAGCCGGACAGTCGATGGCTTCGGAAGACCGACCGCGGCCCAGTCTTCGAGTCGCACGTCAAAGTGATCCCGCGGCTCATGCGTTGTGATCCGAGCCAGGAGGAAGTCGCTCGCGTCGCCTGCCAGCACAATCCCAGGCCGACGTTTCCGACCCTGCATGTCCGTGAAGGGAAACTACCGGGACACCACTTCCCCAACCTTAGAGGCTGTCATAAGCGGCGTCGTCCGGAGAATCGTCCTTGAAGAACTCCTCGACGGCCAGCCGTTGCCATTCGAGGTCCTCAGGATCGCGGCCGATCAGGTGGGGGAGGTCACGATACAGCCGCAGTTGGTCGGCGAGCGGCAGCAACTCGATGGCTTTCTCGATCTCCTGAATCGTTGTCATTCACAACCTCTTAACGGCGGGCCACA
>CAYSPN010000545.1:0-2782 GCA_964432895.1 uncultured Candidatus Kuenenia sp. | reverse complement strand
CGGATCCATGGTGCTGTCGCAGCCTGAGGGCGTGTCGATGCCGGGCGACGAATTCATGCGGGCAGTGTTCTCGCTGGAACCTGGCAAGACAGCGGTGGCGTTCAACGAACCGCGGACGGTCTGCTATGTGATTCGGCTCGTCTCGCAGGAGCCGCCCACTGCCGAACTGCAGGAAAAATTCATCGCTGGCCGAAACGATCGGCAGAAGATCGGCATGGTCGCGCAGCGGGAGGCTTCGACGACCTTCCGCGAGCTGATCGAGGGCATGGAAAAGCGGTACGGCCTCGACTGGAAGCGTCAGCCGAGGTAATTGCTGGCAACCTCGAATGCCCAGTGACCACATTCCCTTGCTTGCGCTTCGGGCTTGGATGAAGCTTCGGGCTTGGATGCCCCCCCGCTCCCATGCAAGCCCGAAGCGCAAGCGAGGGAATCCGTTCCCGATTTGAGCCACGGGCCGCTAGAGTTCTGAGAGGGCGGCTGGCTGAAACGACGCCACTACCGCCGCTTGAGCACGATCACCGCCAGCGGCGGCAGCGTGAGCGTGAGCGAGTGCTCGCGGCCGTGGTGCGGCACAGGCGATGACTGAAGACCGCCGCCGTTGCCTGTGTTGCTTCCGCCATACCACGCCGAATCGCTGTTGAAGACTTCCTCGTAGGAGCCCGCGGCCGGCACACCGAGCCGGTAGCCCTGCCGGAGCACCGGCGTGAAGTTGCAGACGATCACCAGCGCTTCTCGGCTCATGGAACCGCGGCGCACGAAGGCCAGCACGCTGTCCTGCCAATTGTGGCAGTCGATCCATTCGAAGCCGCGGCTGTCGAAATCGAGTTCGTGGAGGGCCGGCTCCCGCCGCACCAGATCGTTGAGGTCGGCCACCGCGCGGGACAGTCCGCGATGGTTCTCCCCCGCCAGCAGGTGCCAGTGCAGGCTCTCGTCGAAGTTCCACTCTTGCCACTGCCCGAATTCGCCCCCCATGAAGAGCAGCTTCTTGCCAGGGTGGCACCACATATAGGCGTAGAGGAGCCGCAGGTTGGCGAACTTCTGCCAGACATCGCCCGGCATCTGATCGAGTAGCGATCCCTTGCCATGCACCACTTCGTCGTGCGAGAAGGGCAACACGAAGTTTTCGTGAAACGCGTAGATGAGGCTGAAAGTGAGCTCGTCGTGGTGATACTTGCGGTGCACGGGATCGTGCCGCATGTAGCGAAGCGTGTCGTTCATCCAGCCCATGTTCCATTTCAGGCTGAATCCGAGCCCTCCCACGTAGGTCGGCCGCGAGACGCCGGCCCAGGCGGTCGATTCCTCCGCGATCGTCAGCACGCCCGGGTGGTGGGCGTGGACCTGAACGTTGAAACTCTTGATGAATTCGATCGCTTCGAGATTTTCCCGGCCGCCGTGGCAGTTGGGCACCCACTCGCCGTCCTTGCGGCTGTAGTCGAGGTAGAGCATCGAGGCCACGGCGTCGACCCGCAGGCCATCGACGTGGTAATGGTCGAGCCAAAAGAGTGCGCTCGACACCAGGTAGTTGGAGACCTCGTTGCGGCCGTAGTTGAAGATCAGCGTTCCCCAGTCGGGATGTTCTCCCTTTCGCGGATCCTCGTGCTCGTAGAGCGCGGTGCCGTCGAAGCGACGCAGGCCGTGGCCGTCCCGCGGGAAATGGGCCGGCACCCAGTCGATGATCACGCCGATGCCTGCCCGATGCAGGGCGTCGATCAGCGCCATGAGTTCTTCAGGCGAGCCGAAGCGGCTGGTGGCCGCGAAGAGGCCGATCGTCTGGTAGCCCCAACTGGCGGAGAGCGGATGCTCCGAGGGCGGCAGGAATTCGACGTGCGTGAATCCCATCTCCAGACAGTAGGGGACGAGTTCGCGTTCGAGTTCGGCATAGGTGAGCCAGCGGTGCGGGTCGCTGCCCGGTCGCCGCCAGCTCCCAAGGTGCACCTCGTAGATGTTCAGCGGCGCCGACAGGCTGTTGCGGGCTGCCCGCTGGGCCATCCACTCCTGGTCACGCCAGGAATAGCTGGCGAGGTCGATCACCTTGGAGGCCGTCCGCGGCGGCACCTCGGCCCCGAAGCCGTAAGGGTCGGCCCGGTCGCTGAAGCTGCCGTCCGCGTGGACGCGATACTTGTAGAGCGTGCCGGCGGCGATACCGGGCACGAACAGTTCCCAGATCCCCGACGGGATCCGCTTCTGCATCGCGTGCCGCCGACCGTCCCAGCCGTTGAAATCGCCGACCACGCTCACGGCCTCGGCGTTGGGGGCCCAGACGGCGAAGTTCACGCCTGCCACGCCGTCGGCGACGTGGAGCTGCGCCCCGAGCTTCTCGTAGCTCTTCCAGTGGCGGCCCTCGCCCAGCAGATGCAGGTCATAGTCGGTGAGCATGGGGCCACATGGTATCGTTCCCGCATGCGGTCCGCCTACCGGAGACCGCCAACTGCCCGCGGAACTGAGGACTCAGGATGGGATTCGAGAGGTTTACGCCGGTGGAGCGGCGGATCGATATCAACGGCCGTCCGCTTTCGGTCTGGCGGCCCCCCGACATGGAGGCGCTCATCGACCTGGTGGCCTTCGATGAAGACGAACGGATTCCCTACTGGGCCGATGTCTGGGAGTCGGCGATCGTGCTCGCCGAGGAACTCGCGGCCGTCGACGGCACGGGGCAGAACCTTCTGGAACTCGGCTGTGGTCTGGGCCTGCCATCGCTTGCAGCCGCCCGCGCCGGCTTCGCCGTGACCGCCACCGACTATGAGTCGCCGGCTCTGGAGGGCGTGCGGTACAACGCCGCCCG
>CAYSPN010000544.1:0-1509 GCA_964432895.1 uncultured Candidatus Kuenenia sp. | reverse complement strand
GTGGTGGAGCACAATCTGGAGGTGATCGCCGCGGCCGACTGGGTGATCGACATGGGCCCGGAGGCGGGCGACGGCGGCGGCAAGATCGTGGTGGAGGGCCCGCCGGAGGACCTGCTCGTGCACGCCGGCCGGTGGGCCCGCGACCAGTCCCTGCTCCGCAGCCACACCGGCGAGGCGCTCGCAGCGTTTGGGCTCCGCTGAAGCCGCCCCCCGCGATTTCCCTCGCTTGCGCTTCGGGCTTGCATGGGAGGGTCGCTTCATCCAAGCCCGCCGTCTCCTCATCCAAGCCCGCAGCGCAAGCAAGGGAATCCCGACGTCCAGCCACGAAGCGGATCGCCGACCGTCCCTACCACCGGGCCTCGAGGCCGGTGGTCACGCCGTGCAGAAACACGCTGCCGTTGGTGTTGACCGACGTCGTGCCGGCGGTGACGTTGGTAAGGCCCAACTGCCGCGCTGGCGTCGCCACGCCACCCAGCCAGAAGCAGGTGTAGCCTGCCCGCCACGACAGCCAATTCGTGAGGGCGAGCGACGCGTTGATCCCCGTCTCACCGACGAACGAGACGGTGTCGTTGGCCCCACTGAGTGTGTTGGCGGGATTGAAGAAGTCGTTGTAGTAGGTATTCTGCGCCGCCTGATGGTTGTAGTAGACGCCCGCCTTACCGATGCCGTTGACGCGGAGCCAGCGACCGGCGTTCCAGAGCATCATGTCGCCGCCCCACTGCCAGCCGTAGAGACTGTTGAGCGTGTTGACGTCGATGATATCGCCGCCAACGATCCCGCCTCCCTGCACGGCCACATCGCTGATGGTGAGCTGTTGCCCCCATTCCAGCCAGCGGAAGCCGCTGATCCACTGGATCATGCCACCGTCGGTCCGCCGCAGGTTGACCTCAAAGCTCTGGATGTGTGCCGAGGACGTGACGACCGCTCCCGCGATTGAATTGAAGGGCGGATTGACGAGGTTTGCCTGTTCGTAGACACCGTCTCCGGCAGGGTCAAGCTGGGCGCCCAGCAGTTCCTGTCCGTTGAACCCCCAGACCTGAAAGTAATTCACCTCGATCGCCCGGCACTGGTCGCGGTTATAGATGAAGGAATACCGCGGCGCGATGGCAGCGGGGGCGTAGAGCTGGTTGGCATCGAGGGCAGTGGCTCCACTCACGCTGTCGACGAAAAGCGGCCGGCTGGGAAGATTGCCCTGCCAGAGGAAGAGGGCGTCGACCTGGGCTTCCCACGTGGGGCAGCAATTGTCGGTCAGGCAGACATCGGGACAGGCATCGGCGGTGCCGCCGTGGCCGTGGCCGCCGTTGTAGTAGCTGGAGAGCCAGCTGACGAGGCTCACTGGTTCATCGGAGGCCACGGCCGACTGTTCCCGCTCCGGCGATTCCTCAGGCGGCATGATCTGCCGCGGCGGGGTGATGCGGGGCATGGCGTCGGCCTGCGCGGTCTGTTCGTCGGCATCGCTCACGGAGTAGCCCGCCGGACCAAACTCTGGATCGAAGCGGCCGACGCTGG
>CAYSPN010000543.1:0-12717 GCA_964432895.1 uncultured Candidatus Kuenenia sp. | reverse complement strand
CGATGCCGATCTGGCCGACGCCGTGCAGCACGGCACCGCCGCCACGGCCGACGAACCGCACCTCCAGACCGCGGGATCGCAGCTCATCGTCGGAAAGGCCGATGTCGGCACGGGAGCCGAGTCTGCCGATGGTGATCGACGGCGCGAGATCGTAGAGCACGAGCGTCGGCGGCCGGCCATGCGGTTCCGACACCTCCCACGCGAGCCGCTCGGCCATCGCTCCGTAGGCATCGAGGCCGATGGTGCCGGCGAGCCAGACGGCAACGCTCCGCCGCGATGAACAGTCTGCGTGTGCATTCATGATCGCGGGCGCCTCACTTTGCCAGCGCCGCGTGCAGGGCATCCCACGGCAGCGGTGCCCACGGCAGGGCCTCCGGCAGGCGCATCGGCGCCGGTCCAATCGCGACTCCCACCGTGAGGCCGGCATCGGCCCGGTCGATCGAACGGTCGACGGCGGTCGTCAGCCGGTCGAGCCAGGCTGGCACCTCCACGCCCGAGCCGCTGGCCACGCCCAGAAACCGCGTTGCGCACGCTTCGAGCGCACCGCCGGCCCCCGCAGGGCTTCCGGTGAAAAGTTCCTGCACCGCGGGATCGACCAGCGCCTCGAGCTCGTCCTGCTCCAGCGCCGTCGTGAATGGCCGCCGCACCCGATCCGACACGCTCGCCAGCCGCACGCCCCAGTGCGCCTCCAACCGCGTGAGCCGTTCCACCAGGCTCTCGGCCGTCGTGCTCGTCTCGTCCCGCATGCGTCCCCTCCAGGCCTCGGCCGCCTCCACCGCCGACCGTCGTGCCAGCACCCGGTGCGCCATGTTCACCGGCCGTAACGTCCACGCGATGCGCTCATGCTCCGCCTTGATCCGCAGGAAGTCCAGCAGCACGTGCAGGCACTCACCACGGTCCGACTGCGTGGTCGTGGAGTTCCAGTCGCGATACTCCGCGTGATTTTCCGCCACGCTCTCGAGCACCAGCCGGAGCCGGGCCGCAGCCTGCTTGATCGGCAGGGCACCGCTGGCCAGATCCTCCAGCAGCCGCGTGGGTCGCCGCTGCGGCGTCGGAGAGTCGGACAGTTCGATCTCATCCGGCTCTCCCGCCGCGCGGTCCACGAGATGCTCCAGATACTTCCGCACGCCGCCCCGCAGGATGCCACGCAGTGACGGGGGCGAGAGCAGTTGCTGTGTGAAGAGGCCCGCGCCGTACCGTTCGACAAACTCCCGGATCACGGTGAACGACTGTTCGTCTCGCAACCGCTCGAGCACCGAGAGCCGCAGCTGCCGGGCGTGCGCCGTCCAGGTGTCGAGCAGGCGGGGCACGAGCAGCGACAGTCCGTCGAGAATCCGTTGCGTGGCCACGACCGTTTCCGGCTTCGTTCCGTCCTGCTCCGCCGCCGTTGCCGTCTCCACAATCCGC
Organism: uncultured Candidatus Kuenenia sp.; assembly: GCA_964432895.1. Taxonomy (GTDB): domain Bacteria; phylum Planctomycetota; class Planctomycetia; order Pirellulales; family UBA1268; genus CAMCQY01. Next base: position 11,310 of record CAYSPN010000543.1, on the reverse strand, counting down.
TCCACGAGCGCCTTCGTCGCGGCCTCGAACACCCGATCAAACTCGCTCACACTTGCCGCGCCGCGGGGCCGCCGGCTCTCGAGCGCCTTGGCGAGGTGCACGGTCTCTGCCGTCTCCGCCACGAGCCCCAGTCGCGGCAGGCATGCCGCCAGCCGCGTCAGCAGCCGCTCCCGGCTCCGCGCCAGCACGATCCGCTTGGGATCCCCGCCGCGAGAGAGCGGCACATAGAGCACCATCCGTCCGACGAGCCGGCTTCGCACGAGGGCCAGCTGATCCCGCGTCGCCTCGGGCTCGCCCGCGAGCAGCGCCGCAAAGAGCCTGCCGATCGACGCCTTGCCCCCATGCCGCCGCTGGGACGGCGGCTGATCCATGTCCCGCCGCTGGGACGGCGGCTGATCCATGTCCCGACGCTGGGACGGCGGCTGATCCATGCGTCGCAGCCCGGCACCGTGCAGCCGCGCCGACAGCATCCAGAGCGTTTCACTCGCCTGAACCGCCGCCTCGATCATCTGTTCGGCAGCGGCATCGCGGTGCCACCGGAGCTTGTCGAATTCGGTGGGCGACATGCCCGGAGACGGCGTGGCATCGCGACCGGCCACCGTTTTCGCCGCGCGGACGAGCGTGCGACGCAGTCGCCGCACGGACTGCCGCCAGTCAGAGACGGCATCAACTTCAGCCTGCGAGGCTTGCGTGCCCGCGGCAGCATCGATCGTGCACCAGGCCACCGCCGCATCCGCGAGCAGTTTGAAGACGCCCGCCATGAACTCGGCCGCAGCCTCGACGGCTGCCACGCCCGCCAGCGTCGAACCGCCGCCACCTTCCATGTCGAGCATGCCACCATCGACGCCGTCGTCAGTGGAGTCGCGCCAGACCATCGACTCATAGGCCGACGCCACGCTCTCCTCGCTTCCCTCGGCGTCGTCCGATTGCTCGTCGGCGAAGTCGTCGTGCATGCCATCAGGGCCGTCGGTGTCTCGCCGCGACCGCCGGCCATCGCCCGGTTCGCGACCGGTCGCCGCGGCCGCAATCACGTCGGCCACGCCACTGGTGTTGGCCTCGACCAGTTCGATAAACCGGCGCACGCGGGATCGACCGGCCTCCGATCGATCGGCACAGGCCCGCACCATCCACCGTGTGGCCTCCCCCATCCAGACGCCGCCGGAGCGGTCGATCGCCTGGCCCTCCAGCAACGAGGCCCAGTGCACGAGCAGCCCCATCGCCCCGTCGAGATCCCCCTCGTGGAGCAGACAATCAGTGGCCTGCGCGTGCGTCTCGGGCGACGAGAACAAGGCCACCTCCTGACGCCAGAACCCAGGCGGCGGCGGCAGGGGCGCTGTCTCGCGACGCCGTGCGAGCGCCGCGATCACCTCTCGGGCCGAATCGTGAACCTCTCGGCCCGAGAGATGCGGCACGCCCGATACCGTCGTCGTCGCGAACCGATCCCACCACCCGCCAAGTGTCTCGACCGCAGCTGCCGCCCGCGCCGCCGCGGCCGGCGGTCCGTCCAGCGCAGCCTGCCGCCACACGGCGGCATAGCCGTCGAGGATCGATTCCGTGATCGCCACGAGGTCGTCCACACGTGAATCAGACAGGCTTTCGCCCCCGGGTTCGTGCAGAGGAAACTGACCGCCCAGGCCGAGGATGTTCCACGGATCGACCACCGCGCCACAGGCCACCGCTCGCATGAGCAGCGCACTGGCGGCATCGAGCTGATCGAGTGCGGCGGTGCTCTCTCGCGCGCAGATGCTCTCTCTCGCGGCGATGCTCTCGTCGGCCGCTGCCGCCTGCCGCAACGACTGCTGCGCCGCCACGACGCGGCTGGTGATCCGGGCTGCCATCCGGGCCGACGCTGCGGGCACCATGCCAGCCATCCGCTCCGCACCATCCGCCCGGCCAAGTCGCGCGAGCACAGCCGCGAGCGCCACGCTCTCCACCTGCCGCGCCCGCCGACCTGCGAGCAGGCTATTGATGTGCCGTCGCACGCCCCCGAACGGCTGGCGCAGGCGTCGGGTCTCGTCGTCCAAGAGCTGCCGATGATCCTCCGGGAGCTGCGCCATCAGCCACCTGTAAAACTCATCGCGGTAGCCGGCGATTCGCGGGAGCAGGTCAGCCAGCGACAGGCTGGCTGAGGCCGCTCCCGGCCCGTGCCCGGAGAGCCCCGAGGCCATCAGGATCACGCCCGCCAACACCGCCGCCGACTCGCGACGCAGCTGCGCCTGCCTCGCTGGCTCGCGGTCGTCGGGCGACTCGACGGCCGCCTCGGCCCACGACAAGATGCCGTCGAGCGTGGCCTGCTGCACGACCATCCGTCGATAGAAGCCCTGCCCGTCGATGCAGGCGGGATCCCACAGACCGAAGAGATAGTTGGGCCTGCTTGCCGCGGGATGCATGAAGTCGAAGGCACGCGGATCGAAGGCCAACTCCTCCAACAGGGCGAGGTCGAAGTCGGCCTGCCTCAGCAGCTGTTCGGGCGCCTGCTCGAGGATCGCCAACGCATCCTCGACGAGCCGGCAATAGCGGCCATGCGCGGCACCCGCTCCGCGAATGAAGAGCGGCACTGGCCGAACCCGCTCGTGCGGATAGGGTTCGGACAGCTGGCCGTTCTCCAGCACGGCCACCGGCCGCCAGCCGACGTAGTCATTGAGTCGGCTGATCGCCTCCTGCACGACCGTGTCAGGATCGGTGCCGGCCAGATCCCCGGCCACGTTGCTGGCCAGGATGGCCTTCGCCGCCGCCATCAGGAAGAAGGGGCGTTCGAAGCCGCCGGCCGGCTGATGTTCCAGGAGATCGCCGTGGAACTCCCGGTAGGCAGGCAGCAGCCGCACGAAGAGCAGGTCGAGCACCGCCCTGGCCTGGGCGACATCCCGGAACGCCGGCTCGGTCGCCGCGAGCGTCTCCAGTCGCTCGGTCAGGAGGGCGGCCACCGCTGCTGCGGCATCGGGCCGCTCCACGACCGGGCCGGCGGTGCCGCTGGCTTCGTCCCCGGCCGACTCGATGGTCGCAAACAGGGCGTTCATTGCCCGCCAGACAGCCGGATCGAAGGCCCCTGATGAGAAGTTCAGATACCCCAGCACGACGGCCGCAGGATCGCTCGGTCGGCTGCGTTTCGGATCCGCCTGCGGATTGTTTCGGGAATGGTCGGGGGGATCCTGCCGCATCGACACAGTGCCTCGTTGTTTCACGGTTGGCCAGTGGCCGCACGGGCCGCCGGAGAACCCGCTGGAAAACCATGCAGTTTAGCAGTTTCGCAGACCATGATTTCGTGGGCTAAGCTTGACGGGCGGGAGTCCGGCCCCGCCGCTCAGAAAGAAGCCCCTCCCCCGATTCTCAGGCCACAGCCATGATCGCCAGGATTCGCGCCAAAGCACGCTTGATCCTGCTCGTGACGCTTGCCACCGCGGCGGCGGCACCCATCCAGGCCCTCGGGCAGGCCTGCCTCGCCGCCACGGCCGCCGATGAATTCACGGCTGATGAGGCGGGACTGACGCGGGAGTGGATCCTGCAACTGCCCTTCGTCGCCAGCGGCTACAGCCTCAATCAGGTCGTCGTGGGAGATGGCCTCGTCGTGGCGCAGACCACAGACGGGACTGTCCACGCCGTGCAGGCTGCCCCATGGGGTGATGCCGTGCCGACGGCCGGGGCTCCACGGCCCGGATCGTTGCTCTGGTCACAGCGAGTCGGCGCACGCGGTGGCCCGATCACGCGTGCCGGCATCGGCCCCGATCTCGTCGCCATACCAAACGAAAAGGGCCTCACCGCCCTGGAACGGCCAACCGGCCAACTCCGCTGGCACGAGTCTTTCAGCCAGAACGTGTCGGGGGGCGTCGCCGTGATCGGCAACTGGGTCTATCTGCCCAACTCGGCCGGAGCCGTGAACCGCTTCGCCGTCAATCCGCTCCGGCAACCGGCAGTGGAATCGGCGACAGCGGACGACAAACCCGCGACCGGGAAGACTGCCAAAAAGTCCGCGAAGAAGACCAAGGCCAAGCGGCAGCGGAAGGAAAACCTGGATCCCGTCGCCATCCATGCCGGTGGGAGCAACGTCGTCGAAATCGCGCCCATCAAGCTGGCCGACGGCGTGCTGTGGTGCACGTCGGACGGACTGCTCGTCACCCTGCAGCCGAGCGAACTCGATTGGCGGCGGCTGGAATTCTCGCTGGAAAATCCTCCGGCAGGGCCTCCCGTGGTGAGGGACCGCAGCATTTTTGCCACCACAACGGCCGGTGACCTGGCGCGGATCGAACTCCCCAGCAGCGTCAAAAAAGACCTGCAACTGACCTGGCACACGGTGCTGCCGGGCCCCGCTTTCTCCGGGCCGTTGCTCTCTGGAGACACGATCGTCGTGTCGCTCGGCGACCTCGGGATCGCAGCCTATTCTGCCGAGACGGGGACCGAACTCTGGCAAACCTGCCTGACCGGCACAATCCTCGCCATCGGTGGCGGCCGGGTGTGGCTCATCGATGAGCTGGGAAAACTCTCCGCGTTCGATCTTCAAGACGGCACCCCGCGTGAGCGGCTCTGCCTGGGACCGTTCACCCTGCCGGTGGTGAACACCCACTCCGACCGGCTCCTGCTGGCCTCGCCGTCGGGCATGCTCGTGAGCCTCGCACCCCGTGCGATCGGCACGCCCACCCCCGCGGAGGCGGCCGACGCGGCCGCTACCGCGCCCGCTGCACCGGCACGCGGGCCTTCGGATCCTGCAGCCACGCCTCGGCCATGAGTGCGTAGAGGTCGCGATCGTACCGGTGGAGCCGGTGCGGATCTTGGAAGAAGCACTCGCTGGCAACCGCAAAAAATTCCCCTGGCCCTTCGGCGGCGTAGTCGTCGAACGCGACGAACCGCCCCTCGTCGAGCGCCTCCGCAAACCGTTCTCTGCAGTCGGCCATGCCCCGCATCCACTCGCGACGCGCGGTGGCCGACGCCAGCGGCGGAACGCCGTCGATCTCGCCGTCGAGCAGGTCGATGGCATGGGCACATTCGTGGATCACCACGCTCCGCGGTCCGTCGCGGAGCCGGCCGCCCTCGACAACCCGTGGCCATGAGAGCACCATGCTGCCGCCATTCCAGGTCTCGCCCAGCCGCGGCTCCTGCCACTGCAACTCACCGCCCCCCTCCAGCGGCGTCGACCGCGACACGACGTAGTCGCTCGGATAGACGAGCACCGACTGCAGCCGGTCGAAAAACTCATCGGGCATCCCCAGCACGATGAGACCTGCCTGGCCGGCGATCGACACGCGAACCTCGTCGTCGATCTCCATGCCGCGACAGCCCTCGAACCGCTTCTCGGCGACGAAGACCGCCACCCAAGCCCGCAGCCGCTCCCGCTCCTCGTCGCTGAGCCACTGCAGCTGCCGCAGGTTTCGCCTGAGGATGTCGTTCCAGACCGGCGGACATGGCCGTTCTCGGATCGAGCGGCGTCGTCGGGACCGCAGCCAGCCGAACATGGGCGACACCCGTGGCGTCTGATGCTAAGGCTTCAAGGGGAGCGGCATCCGCCGGAAAAACAGATCCAGAGCCAGGATCAGACAGCCGCTCGACACCGCGATAAACGACAACAGCAGCATCGCCGTGTAGACGTTCATCGGTGGACGCGGAGCATTGGTCTTCGAATCGTCGGCCATGGCTTTCAGAATGGTTCGGAGTCTGGGGGCAGGCTCAGTGGCGGGATCAAGCTTTGAGTCGCGTGGTGACCTTGTCGCCCCGCTGGACGATGCCCCGCGAGTATTCCCTCACGAGCACGGCGATCGCACGGTCGGGTTTCACGCTCTTCACGATCGCGCGTCCCAGATATTCGTCGTTGCGATAGACCTCGATCTGATGACCGGTCTGGAGACCGTCGTCGAAGCCAAGCGACACCTCGATGGCGTCGTCCGCCACGGCCATGACCACACCGTTCATCGTCGGCACGCGATCCTTCGGCAGGCTGTCGAGCGAGAGGCCGTTCTGCTTCAAGAGCAGGCGGGCCTGGGCGACCTGCTTCTCCAGTTGCGACTTTCGCTCGTTGGCAATCTCGAGGAACGATTCCTTCTCGTGCAACTGTCCGGCGATTTCGGCGGCTCTGGTCACCTGCGCGTCGACCTTCTGCTGCCGGTCGCGGACCTCGGCCTGCAGCTTCGCGACTTCCTCCCTGGCCCGGGTGAGGTCGGCCTCGACGGTCGCCAGGTCGGCGATTTTCTTCTGCATCTCCGTCAGCTTGTCATCGCGGGCGTTCTTGAGCGTCGTGAGTTCCTTGTCCTTCTCGATAAGCGCCTGCTGGAATTTGGCGATCACCTGGTCGCGGGCCGCCTCCGACGAGGCGACGTTCGCCGTCAGCCGCGTGATCTCCTGGTTGAGACTCGCCTCCTCGGCCTTGAGCTTGTCAAGGTCTTCCTGCTTTTTCTTGGCCACTTCCTGCCAGTTGACGTGCGACGAATAGATCGCGACGGCAAAGCTCATGAGCATGAGGCTCATGACGAACACACCGAACACGAAGATCTTGCCGAGGACGTTTTTCATGGTCGAACCACTGCGCTCGCGGTATGGCGACGTTTCGACGGGCGGCATGGCACCGCCTCCCGCCCACTCCAGTCAGCCTACGGTGTGATCGGCAGGCGGGTCAACGAGTCTGCAACCTCCCTCGCCGGGCCCATCCCGACAGCAGCGCGACCGCTGCAACCGCCACACACGCCCCCAGCGGCAGACTTCCCCACACGAGCCACGGGCTCGTGCGGCCGTCGGGTCTGACGCGGGCCCGCAGGGTGGCGGTGGCACGTCTTGGCCCCCTGGCCAGCAGCCGGCCAGACCCGTCGATCCAGGCGGAAAACCCTGTGTTGGCGGCGATCACCAGCGGTGTCCTGACCTCAATCGCCCGGAAGATCGCCGCGGTGAGGTGCATATCGAGCTCGCTCGATCCCCAAAACCACCCATCGTTGGTGAGGTTGACGAGAACGTCGGGCCGGCGACCCTGGCGGTCCAGTTCGAGCACCTGCGACCGCAACGCCTCCGGCAGGGCCGTCTCGTAGCAGATGTTGACCGCCACTCGCGAGCCGGCGATCGTCACCGCCACCGGCTGCGTGCCGGCCGTCAGGCCAGCCGGAAGCGGCGTGAGCCGGTAGAGCCAGGGAAACCGCTCGGCCAGCGGAATGTATTCACCGAACATCACGGGGTGCTGCTTGCTGTAGCACGCCAGCGCGACGCCCTCGGGATCGAGAAACAATCCACAGTTGAAGTTTTTCGCGCCAGAGGCCGCGTGCGGTGTGACCACCTGCTTGTCGAGGCCGACCAGCCAGTGCGTGCCATACCGCCGCGCGAAGGCGGCCAGCAGCGTGAGCCGCTCCTGCTCCAGGACGCGACGACACGCCGCCTGCCGGTCGGCGGCAGTCCCCGTGGCATCACGGTCGGCGAGCGTCTGCGCGACGACGCTCTCCGGCAGCACCTCGTCGGGATCGATCTCGAGCAGGCCCCACCGCCACATCGTCTCCGGCCAGACGATGAGGTCCGGCCGCGATGGGCCGGCTTCACCCACGGCTGGTCCTTCACGCAAGTCCAGCGCGGCCATTGTGAGGTCGTCGTAGTGCCGCGCCACGTCGCCGGCGGCGGCGGGATCGTGTTTGAGCTCGGTGTCGATCGATCCTTGCACGAGCAGCACATCGAGCGTGGGTCCGTCTGGCCGAGGCTCACTCTGGATCCGCCAGCGTCCGTAGCCGATGGCGGCGACCAGCACGACGGCAGCGGCCAGGCCCGAGAGGATGGCCGCACGAACGCGTTCACGCGATGCCACTGCTGCGACGATCTCTGCCAGGCCGGCAGCCACCGCCATCACCACGCCCCCCACACCGACCGCACCCAGGCCATCAGCCAGCTGGATGAGCGTGGTCCATCGCCACTGGGTGTGTCCCAGTCCGCCGAACGTGAAGCCTCCCAGCACCGAGCCGCGGAGGTGCTCGCAGGCCATCCACGCCACGGGCGCCGCCGCCACCAGTGGCCACCGCCAGCCATGCACCAGCCGGCGGGCGATCACGACGAAGAGGGGCAGGTAGCAGGCCAGGTAGGCCGACAGCGCCACCCAGCCGATCGACGTCGCGGGGTGCGGCAGCCGCAGCCAGTGAATCGCGGCCAGCCAGTGACAGAAGCCGCCAATCCACAGGCTTCGCCACGGATGCGCGGCTACGAGTCGGTCGGTCTGCACGATCGCCAGCCACGGCAGCGGCGCCACCCAGGCCAACATCCAGCAGTCGGCAGGCGGCTGCACGAGAAACATCGTCGCCGCGCCGGCCAGCGCGAGTCCCAGGAGTCCCAGATCGTCGCGCGTCAAACCGAGCGCGCCGACGCGGGCCCATGCTCCCGTCGCAGACGTAGGCGAAGGGGTCGGCGAAAGCTCGAGGAGCTTTGGGCTATCCTGCCCACGCGACGAGACTTTTGCCGCCCCGAAGCCGGCGCTCCACCACAATCGGGTCGGTGCTGTCAGGACGTAAACGACCTGACGTGTCGCCCGTGGGGTCGGCCAGTGCGTCATGGCGCGGCCTCGAATTCGGCAATCACCGTGCCGGGCGTTACCACCTCATCCTCTTCCACAAGCTGCGCCACGAGGCGACCCGCGACGGGTGACTCCAGGTCGATGGTCGCTCCGCCGGCGAGCAACTCCACCACGCGATCTCCCTCCAGCACGTCAGCCCCCTCGGCCACGAGCCACAGCGACACCCGCACCGGCACGCCCATCACGCCGCACTCCGGCACCGCCAGCGGCTCGCGTCGAGGATGGGCGTCTGTTTGCATGCCTGGCTGCATTCCCGGCTGTACCCCTGCTCACCACCACGCGACGGCTACTCGAGTCCGCGCAGCCATTCCAGCAGCACGCCGCCGACGGCCTCCAGCGACTCCGGCGCACACTGCCGGGGCGTGTCGTGCGTGGTGTGCCAGTGCGGATAATCGAAGTCGATGATGTCGCAGGTGGGAATCCGCCCGATATTCCGCAGCGGCACATGATCGTCCTCGACCGTGTATTTGGGTCGGGGCACGAACTGCCGCACGTTCCGGCGGGCCGCCACGGCCCAGATCGCATCCACGATCGGGCTGGTGTCGGGCCAGTTGACGCTCTGCTGCTCCTGCCAGATCTCGAGGTCGCGGTCGGCCACCATGTCGACGATCACGCCGCAGCGGTAGGCGTGCCGCTGCCGGCCGGCCTGCTGCTCGGCCGCATACTGCCGCGCGAAGAAGGTCGATCCCAAGAAATAGGGATCGCGATTTGCAACGACATATTCCTCCGCATCGAAGAGGACGAAGTCGACGCCCACGGGCCCCGGCAGCGAGGGCATCGCGCGGGCCAGTTCCATCAGCAGGGCCACGCCGCTGGCGCCGTCGTTGGCTCCGATGAACACGCCCTTGGGATCGACGGGATCACGGTCGGGGAAGGGACGGGTGTCATAATGGGCGCCGATCAGCACGCGTTCGCGGCGATCGGGATGCCATTCGACGATGAGGTTTTCCATGTGCACAGGTGCGCCCGAGCGCCGGTCCCGGATCTGAAAGGCCTGCCCGTGCACCATGCCGCCCGCGGCGCGGAAATGGGCGGCCAACAGGGCCCGTTGCTGCGTCATCGCCGGCGAACCACTCGGCCGCGGCCCCAGGCCCGAGATCGTCTCCAGGTGCGCAAACGCCCGCGGACCGGAGAATGCCGGTGGCTCCTCCGCCCGGCTCGCAGCCGGCAGCGCGACCGCCACCAGCAGGGCCACGGCAACCATGGCCACGATGTGTGAATGCATCCGATGCAAGCCGCTCATGCAGACTCCTTTGCAGAATAGTCTAATGCATCGAGGACCGCTGACGGTCCTGCTGTTTTGGCACCGTCGTGCCCCGCCACCGCTCCCCGCCACCGTTCCTGGCCCCGGCCTTCACCATGAAACCGTGTATGAAACCGTGTCTTTTTCCCGCGGCCTGCCTGCTGCTGTGGGTGGCATGGGCAGCCGGTGCACGGGCGGGCGGAGGCCCCGAGAACCTCTTTCTGGTCGTCAATGCCTCGAGTCCCGACAGCGTCGCGGTGGCCAATGCCTATGCCGCCCTGCGCGGCATTCCCCCCATCAACGTGCTCATGCTGCCGTGGCAGGACAGCACCGAGAGCATCAGCATCGCCGCGTTTCGCAGCGACCTGCTCGACCCCGTGCTCCAGGCGATCGATGGCAGGCGGCTCGCCCCCCAGATCCATTGCGTCGTCTATTCGAGTGACTTTCCCTGGCGAGTCGACTTCGCGGAGGAGATGCCTGAGGCACTCGCCTCGCAGCAGATTCACAAGTTTCCTTCCGGCTCGCTCACTGGCATGACGATGCTCTACGGCGCGGTGCGGAGCGGCAAAGGGCCTGTCTGGCTCGATCCGCAGAGTAACCGCTACTGGCGGCCGCTGGATGCCGAGGGTGTGCCAAAGTCGACCGATGGCTTCCGGGGCTGGCATCGCTATGGGGCTCAGGGCGAGGTGGTGAACGACGCCGGCAACCGCTATCTGCTTTCGGTGATGCTGGGAGTGACGGCAGGACGCGGCAACTCGGTGCCCGAGATCGTCCGCGGACTGGAGGCATCATCGGCGGCCGACGGCACCAGGCCGTCCGGCACGATCTACTTCGTGACCAACGACGACGTGCGAACCAAGACACGCAGCCCCGCCTTCCCGCCGATCGTGCGGGCACTCGAGGGTCTGGGAGTCGAAGCGGAGATCATCTCCGGCGTGCTGCCGTCGTCCAAGCGCGATGTGGCGGGGCTGATGACGGGCGCAGCCGACTTCGACTGGCCCGCGAGCAAGAGCACGATCGTGCCCGGCGCCATCTGCGAGAACCTCACCAGCTTCGGCGGAATCTTCACGCCATCGGTCGGCCAGACGCCGCTCTCGGTCTTCATCCGCGCCGGCGCCGCCGGCTCCAGCGGCACCGTCATCGAGCCCTACGCCCTTCAGGCGAAGTTTCCCCACCCCGCGATCCACGTGCATTACGCCCGCGGCGCCACGCTCGCCGAGGCCTTCTATCAGGCGGTGCAGGCACCGTATCAGCTCTTGGTGGTGGGCGACCCACTCTGTCGTCCCTGGGCCACCATCCCGCAGGTCGAGGTGGTGATGGCAGGCGACGACGATGGGATCGCCGCCGACGCCACGATCTCCGGCTCGATCGAACTGCTGCCGCGGGCGACAGTGGCACGCCGCACACCGCCGCGTGACGGAGACTCTTCAACCAACACAGTCGACCACTTCACCCTCTTCGTCGACGGCATGCAGCTGGCGCAGTGCCGCCCCGGTGAACGCCTGCCGCTCGACACGGCGCAGCTGGCGGACGGACATCACGAACTCCGTGT
>CAYSPN010000542.1:0-1589 GCA_964432895.1 uncultured Candidatus Kuenenia sp. | reverse complement strand
GTCTTGGCCACCAAGCGACGCGGATCGTGCTCTGGGGTCTCGGGCGGGGCAGTGCCCAGGCGGCCTTGCCAGACACGCAACTCTTCGAGCACTTGAGCCACTTCGCCCTGCCAGCAACCGCGCATCCACGCCAGGTATTGCCCCCAGGCGTCCTCCGGCCGCGGGTGAATCGCCTTGGCGACCACGAACAGGTAGCTCAGGGCGTGGGTGAAGTCGAGGATCGGCGTGAAGCTGCGGAAGTGCTCCTTCCAGATCGACCAGTTCCACGGCAGGCCATCGCCCAAGAACGCCCGTGCCAATGCTTCGTAGAACCGCCGCTGTTTGGCCTCGCGAGCCATCTGTCGACCGAACCGCTCGGAATTGGCCACGCTGGACAGCACCGTACGCATCATGCGTTTGGGCCGCCAATCCTCTGCGGGGACGTCGGCCTGCTCGTCCTCCGCGACTGGCTTCAACGCGCCGGGCAAGGCAGTCGCCACCGACAGAGCCTCCGTCTCGGCGATCTTCGCCACGTGCTTCGGATCCCGGAAACACGCGGGCGGCTCGGGCTGAGGATCCTCCGCAAAAACACGGCGTTTCGCTCGAATCAGGCAGGCGTTCTTGTCTTCTCGCCAGCCTTCCCCCGAGCGATGTACCCCCGGACCGTGCCCGGGCTCGCGCGTGCGAATACGTCCCCCGTCGCACTCCACCACCGCCAAGTCCGGCGGTTCCTCGGGACGCCGGGCCAAGGCATCGCCCGAGTTGGCATGCGCATCGCGTCGCTGCTGGAGTTCGCGGCCCACATCATGCACCACCCGCTCGATCGTCTTGGCCGACACCTCCAGGCCGGCGCCCTCGCTGACGCTCTTCTCCGCCCGCTTGAACGAACGCGTTTCCGCGGCCAACACCGCGATCCTCAACACCACGGTGGGCGTCAGTTCCCGGGCGTCAAACCCCAACGTCTCCCGCAGCGGGAAAAAAAGCCTTCCGACAGGTGTGGCAATAGCCTTTCAACTCCTGCAACGCGATGCCCCCATCCACCGCCGTCACCGAGCGTTTCGCGGGGATCAGTTCGCACCGTCTGCCGCACCCCGGACACGATGCCTTGGGAACCTGAGAAGCCACGATCTCGGCCATCTGACGCTCCTGAATTCGCCGACTCAATTGCTGCCCCAGTTCGTGAGCCCGGCCTTCAATGACCGAATAGTGCGGCACCCCCTGAATGGTACAATCGGCTCGGTCCAACGCCACCGACACCTCGGCGGCCTCCACGAGTAATTCGTCCAGTTTCTTTCGCAGCCGCGCGGGATCGCCGTCCATGGCCAGGGTCCTTTCTGAAGCGTTCTGTCTTCACCACACCGCCCCGAGGCAGCCAGTTCACCACAGAAACCCCAGTTTCCCCTATTGACCTTTTTCACCCCCCGCCACCGCGCGCAAAAGCTGACGTGCACCCGACGAATAGGCATCCGGGGAAATTCGGCTGGCACGCCCCGCCGGGAAACGCTAACATACGGGACAGGTGTTTGCGAGACGTTCGAGGAGATACGAACATGGTTCAATCACGGAGAGTCCATCCCTTAGTCTGGATGGTGATCGGATTGGTCGCCGGA
>CAYSPN010000541.1:0-2425 GCA_964432895.1 uncultured Candidatus Kuenenia sp. | reverse complement strand
TCGGCGTGGGCGCCGCCGTTGATGATGTTCATCATCGGGGCGGGCAGCAGGCGGGCGGTCGTGCCGCCGAGGTAGCGATAGAGCGGCTGCCCGCAGTGCTCCGCGGCCGCATGGGCCACGGCCATCGAGACGCCGAGGATGGCGTTGGCGCCGAGATTCTTCTTGTTGGGCGTGCCGTCGAGTTCGAGCATCAGTTCGTCGACGGTGGTCTGGTCGAGCGCGTCGCAGCCCTCCAGCTCCTCCGCGATCCGCGTGTTCACGTTCTCCACGGCCTCGAGCACGCCCTTGCCGAGGTAGACGCCCTTGTCGCCGTCCCGCTTCTCCCAGGCCTCGTGGGCACCCGTGCTCGCGCCCGACGGGACGGCCGCGCGGCCAAACGCACCATCGGCGAGGCTGACGTCGACCTCGATCGTGGGGTTGCCGCGGCTGTCGAGAATCTGGCGGGCGTGGATGTCGACGATCGTGGACATGGAGGGAGTGCCTTCTGGGGTGGGTGGGGTGGGAAAGTCGGTGATGGGGTGCCGGACCGCGGCAATTGTGCCAGCGGCGGGCCGGCACGCAAGGCCGACTGGCGACATCATGGCTCAAGCGGCCTCTGGCGGCTATCCTGCACGGTTCGCGGCTGTGCGGACAACGCCCGAGCAGCCCTGCTTTTCCATCTCCACCCTCGGGTCGAACGTCGTTCATGTTTACCGGACTCGTCGAATCGCTGGGCCACGTTGTCGCCGTGGTGGCGGAGCCGCCCGGGGTGCGGCTGGTCGTCGAGGCGGCCGAAATCGCGCGGGACGCACAGCTCGGCGAGAGCATCTGCACCAGCGGCTGCTGTCTGTCTGTCGTGAGGATCGACGGCCCGCGGTTCGAGTTTCAGCTGGGCCCCGAGACGCTCGCGCGGACGTCGCTGGGCCAGCTTGTGGCGGGACGTCGCGTCAATCTGGAGCGTTCGCTCCGTCTCTCCGATCGCCTGGGCGGGCATCTCGTCACCGGTCACATCGACGGCCAGGGCCGGCTCCAATCCCGGGTGCAGGAGGGAGACTGGGTCACCTGCCGGTTTTCCGCCCCCCCTGCCCTGCTCCACCAGATGGCATCGAAGGGATCCGTGGCGATCGACGGCGTCAGCCTCACGCTGGTCGATGTAACCGCGGGCTGGTTTAGCGTGGCGCTCATTCCGCACACGCTCGCCTGCACGACGCTGGGCACTCTCGCCGAAGGCGACCCGGTCAATCTCGAGACCGATCTCCTCTTCAAATACGTCGCCCGTTCGATGGAGGCAGCCCGATGACCGCCGCCGAGTCCGACGTGCCCACTGAATCAAACGCACCGAAAGGCCAGACCGGCCCGGCGCGGCAGACCACCGCCTACCTTAAGAAGCTGTTTGCGCAGGTCGGCTTCACGATCGATGCCCGTCGTGGCCAGAACTTTCTTGTGGACCTCAACCTCCTTGACGTCCTCGAACGCGCTGCGGGCATCACGCCGGCGGACGTGGTGCTGGAGGTGGGCACGGGCACGGGCGCCCTCACCGAACGACTCGCCCGCGCCGCCGGTCGCGTCGTCACCTGTGAGATCGACCCCCGGCTTGCGCAGCTGGCCCGAGAACGGCTGATGCAGATTGATGATGTCCTGGGCGGCGACATCGACGGCCGTGTCGTCCTTGTCGAGGGTGACGTGCTCGAGTCGAAGCACCGGTTCGCCCCGGCAGTGCTCGCCGCCATCGAAGAGGCCTGCTCGCTGCAGCCATCCGGACGATTCCGGCTGGTGGCGAACCTGCCCTACTGCGTGGCCACGCCGATCATCTCCAATCTGCTGGCGACGCCGCGGCCGTTCGACACCGCCACCGTCACGGTGCAACGAGAGATGGGGGAGCGGATGACGGCCACCGCTGGCACCCATGCCTACAACGCGCTCTCGGTCTGGGTCGGCGCCCAGTGCCGCGGCGAGGTCGTACGGATCCTGCCACCAAGCGTGTTCTGGCCTCGTCCCAAGATTGAGTCGGCGATCGTGCACCTGGAACTCGAGCCGGAGCGGCGAGCGTTGATCCAAGACCTCGGCCGGTTTCACGACTTCGTGCGAGACGTCTTCTGCCACCGACGGAAGCTCCTGCGGGGCGTGCTTGTGCGCATGGCTGGTGGCAAGCAGAATGAAGGCTCGCGTGACACCGTGGCCCGTGTCTATGAGACGATGGGCTTCGACGAGTCGGTGCGGGCAGAGGAGATTTCGCCCGACGCATTCGTCCGATTGGAGCAGGCGTTTTTCGAGCGGAGACCGGGATGAAGTTCATCGAGATGAATGGCCGGGCGCTGATGAGCATGCTGGAGCCCGACGAGGTCTCGTCGGAGGCGCTGCAGCGGGTCGGGCTCACCGACACCTGCCTGGTTCGCGTGAACGAGCAGGGTGACATCGAGGTCCGCCGGCACGACCGCTGGGACGT
>CAYSPN010000540.1:0-8897 GCA_964432895.1 uncultured Candidatus Kuenenia sp. | reverse complement strand
CGTTCGGCAGGTTTTCCAGATACCACGTCGGCTGCTTCGTGACGATCAGCAGCGTGCCTCCCGGTGCCAGCGCGCGATAGGCGGCATCGACGAAGAGTTCCGCGATGCGGAAGTCGGCGTAATAGGGAGGGTTGGCCAGCGCCAGGTCGTAGCTGCCGGGCTCGGGGACGTTGCCCTCGCATTCGAGCGCCACGGTCAGATTGTCGAGGCCGTTTATCACCGCGCCCCTCCGCGTGCATTCGACGGCGCGGGCGGCCGCATCGAAGGCGTGCACGTGCACGCTTGGGTCACGGGCGGCCAGCCCCATCGCCACACAGCCCGATCCGCAGCCGATGTCGACCACGCGTGTTTCGGCCGCCAGGTCCACGGCGTTGAGGAGATGGCGAGCGCCGGGATCGATCCGTCGGTGGGCAAAGACGCCCGGCCGCGTGACAGCCGTGAGGAGCCGGTCGCGATCGCGAAACACGAACTCGCAGGAAAAATTCCTGATCTTCGTCGGTTCGCGAGTCTTCTCCACGATGTAGGCCACCGTGTCGCTGGCGGCCGCAGGCCGCACGCGAACAGTCTCGCCCGTTTCCGCCAGTTGCTCGCGGAGCCAGTTGTCCTGAGGGTTGTCGATCGCCGCCACGAGTCGACCGCCGATCGCCAGCTGCCGGAAAGCCGACTGGAGGATGTCTCGCGACAGCTCAGCCTCGCCGTTCTTCGAGAGCGGCATGACGGCAAGATCATAGGGCCCCGGGGGCATGTCGGCGGCACAGACCGCATGCAGCCCCGGCGGCGGCGATTCCCAGGCCGCGACCGCCGCCACCTGCGGAAACAGGTCGAGAAACCAGACCGTCACCTCCGCGGCAGGATAAGCCGCAGCCAGTTCGAATGCTGCCTGTCCACGGCCGGCCGTCGTGCAGATCACCCGCATGCTGGCGGCAGATCGATCATCTGCAGCGAGCAGTGCTCGGGCGATATCGAGGGCGTGCGCTTCGGCTGGTCGGGCGGGGAGGGCGATAGGCATGATGCTCAGAGCATACCGCCCGAGCACCGCACCGAAATGACCTGATCATTCCGGTCGCTGTGGCCGCTGCGGACGCTCACCGCCGGGGCCACCCGGTCCGCCGGGTCCGCCTGGGCCACCAGGCCCAGGGCCACGTTCACCGCGACCCCCAGGACCGCCGCCAGGACCGCCACGCTCTCCGCTAGGCCCACCGGGTCCACCTCGGCCACCAGGCCCACCCCGCATCCGCTGGATCTCGCCCGCAAACCTGGTCAACTCATCGCGGTCGAGCTTGCCATCGCCATCGGCGTCGAACTTCATGGCATGCTCGACGAACCGCTCGGGCGAGGGTGGTCCTCCCGGCCCGCCACTTCCAGGTCCCATGCGGCCCTCACGGCCGCCCGGCCCGACTCGACCCTCGCGAGGCCCGCCCGGCCCCCGACTTTCGCGGCCGCTCTCCCGATCCTCAGAGCCACCGTCACGCTCGGGAGGTCCCTCAGGCCGCTCGGGTGGCTGGGCGACGGAGACCGTCACCAACGCGGTGGCGATCACCGCCATGGCCATCACGCTTTCGATTCCCAGCATGCGTCTCATCGAGGGCTCCTTGGAAAGTTGCTGTTCACAACAGGACATCACTCCGAACAGGGTGAGCACACAGGAACACCCACTTGTCCCATCATCTCGGGCAGATTCGTCTCATCCTCTTCAACGGCCGGAACCGGCAAAAGTCTCGCCGTCGGTAGGCAGCAGCCATCGACGCCCAGCGTCACTCCAGATATTCGTTCGACCAGGTGCTGAAGAGGTCGCCTCGCTTCACGCGGGCCGCATCCTCCCGCATCACCTCGGGCGTGCGGCGAATGATCCGGGTCGTGCCATGCCGGCCGCGACGATACCGCGAATGCGACCTGGCGGCGGGGCCTGTGTTGCGGGGAGCCAGTGTCTGTCGCGGCGAGGGCTCGCCTGGGTCGGGCATCGGCACCGCCGGCACCTCGGCCAGCGGCGCCGGCGGCTGGGCATGGACGGCATCAACACCTGCGGTAGCCAAGAGCATGCCCGCCGCAATGCCGGCGATCACAGACACCCGCATGGGAACACCTCTTCATCCAAGCCCGCAGCGCAAGCAAGGGAATACGGGCCGCCCGCACATCCCGTGTCGAACCGGACTGTGGCAGAGCTCATTTTGCAGCCTGCTCCGGAAGCGGCTCGAGCGTCAGCGGATCCCGTAGCGGGAGGTGCTTCACCTTGCCGCCGAAGAAGTCGTTCATGCTGGCCCGCTTCTCAAGGTCGCCGGGAGCGATGTTCTCCCAGTCGCCCACCACGAGAATCGCCATCTTCTGCGGATCGAGGTGCTTCTGCGCCACCCGCTTGAGATCCTCCCGGGTTACGGCCCGCACCTTGTCGCGGAATGTCTTCCAGTAGTCCTTCGGCCGCTTCGTCCACTCATCGTTGACAAACACCCGCAGCATCTGCGGCCGGCTCTCGAACTGCCGCGGGAAGGTCTCGACCAGACTGGCCTTGGCCGTCTCCAGTTCGTCGTCGGTGACGAGTTCGTTCCGTATCTTCGCGATCTGGTCCATCACGATCTTGGCGGCCAGGGCCACGGTCGCATTCTTGCTCTCGAACCCGGCACGGAAATCGCCTGGGTAGGCCACTCGGGGCGTGAGCGCCGACCGCACCGAATAAGCGAGCCCCTCGTTGCTCCGCACCTGCTGCATGAGCCTGCTGGTGAAGCCACCGGCACCGAGAATCTCGTTCAGCAAGAGGAAGGGAATCGCGTCGGGGTCATCGCGAGTGATCGCGCGGCTCCCCATCACCACCTTCCCCTGCGGAATCTCCTTCGGCACATGGTAGAGGCCGGGCTCGAGCACGGCCGTGGGCGCGACGGGATCGGCCACCGGCTCACCCCGCTCCCAGCCGGCAATCGCCTTCTCGAGCTTGCCGAGCATCTCCTTTTCGTCGAAGTCGCCAGACACCGACACGATCATGTTCCCCGGATGGAAGATGCGGCGGTGCATCTCGGTCAGGCGATCCTTGGTGATCGCCGCCACCGTGCGGTCGGTAGGCTCCGAGGCCTCGAAGTGGTTGGTGCCGTAGACGAGCCGCTTCCACTCACGCGAAAGGATCGAGGAGGCGTCGTCGTTCCGCTGCTTGAGCGATTCGAGCACGCGAGCCCTGGCGGTCCCCAGCCGCTGCTCGTCGAAGGCAGGCGTACGGAGCATGTCGAGGAAGAGCGTGAGGCTCTCGTCGAAGTTGCTCTTGAGACAGTTCATCGTGGCGGCGGTGAACGTCTCGTTGGCCGCAACGCCGACGTCGGTCGCGAGAAAGTCGAGCGATTCGTCGAGTTCGGCCGCCCCCCTCGTCGCCGTGCCCCCCTCCCGCACCATCCGTGCGGTCATCGACGCGAGGCCGGGAACGTCGGCTGGGTCGAGCGACGCCCCGCCCTTGAACGTGACGACGAGATTCACGAGGGGAAACTCGTGCGAGGGGGCCAGATAGACGACCGTGCCATCGGCCAGCGTGCGGCGAAACGTGCTCGCATCGGGCGGCTCAAAGGCAAGCGGCGCGAAGACGATCTGTTCAGGCCGCGGCGGGATGCCTGCCGCGGGAGCCGCCGCACGCGGCGGCCCAGCAAGCGGCTCCGAACGCGCGCCGCTCCGCGGCGAGAAGAGCACCAGACCGGTCACGCCGATCGCCAAAAGGATTGCCAAGACCCGCATGTTCATGGATGTGCCGCCTATTCCTTCGCTTCTTTCTTCTCTGCCGCCGCCCGTCGGTAGACCGCCACGCTGCGGTTGGCCGGTGCGAAATATGTATTGGCAACGCGTTTGATGTCGGCGGCCGTGACCGCCTCGTATTTCTTGGGCCCGTTGTTGATCTCCTGCCAGTCGAGCAACTGCTCGAAGAAGGCCAGTTGGATCAGCAGCGACATATTGTTCTCAAGCCGTCGATAGTTGCCGGCTGCCACCCGGTTCTTCACCTTGCGAAGTTCCCGTTCCGGAACCTCCCCGGCCTGCAGCTTCGCCAGCTCCTCATACCAGGCCTTCTCGAGCTGCTCGGGCGTCGCATCGCCGCGGGTCTCCGCCTCGAAGGAAAAGAGCCCGGCGTATTTGCGGGTATCGGAGGCCGTCCGTGCCGAACCCGCGATGGCCCGCCCCTCCACCAGCCCAGCGTAGAGCCGGCCAGTGCGCTCATTGAGCAGTTCGGAGAGCATGTCGAGCGGATAGCTGTCGACATGGCCGGCCGGCACGGTGTGGTAGCGGATCTCGACGGCCGGCGGCACGTCCCCCTCGGCGTTCATCCGTTGCTCAGCGATCTGGTCGACCTCCAGGGTCACCACCGGAGGCGGCGGCTTCGTGCCCGGATCGAGCCGCGAGAAATACCTGGTGATGAAGGCCTTCGCCGCCACAGGATCGAAGTCGCCCACCACGATGCCAAACAGGTTGCCCGGTCGGTAGTAGACGTTCCAGTAATCCATCGCCTGTTCGAAGGTGTAGCTGTTCAGGTCGCTGGGCCAGCCGATGACGGGCCACGCATAGCCGCACGACTCCCAGAACATGGCGTCGAACTGTTCCTGGAAGCGGCCCGTGGGCGTGCTGTCGGTGCGGAGACGCCGCTCTTCGTGCACAACATCTCGTTCGGAGTAGAACTCTCGAAACACACTGTCGTGCAGCCGGTCGCTCTCCATCCAGGCCCAGAGCTCGAGCTTGTTGGCCGGCACGGTGATGAAGTAGCAGGTGAGGTCCTGACTGGTGAAGGCGTTCATGCCGCTGCCGCCGGCCTTGGTGTAGACCTGATCGAACTCGTCCTTGACGATCGTGGCCGCCTCGGGCCCGCCCTCACCGCGGCCCTGCTGGGCGCGGATGAGCGAGTCGAGCCGACCACGGAGCACCCGCAACTCCTGCGTGTCGTTGGCAGGATCCCACGCATCGTCGATCTCGCCCCGCTTGAGACGCTCGTACTGCTTCGTCCAGGTGATTCGATTGATCTCGTCGCGGACAGCCTTCTGTTCGGCGCGATACTTCGCGTCGCGCTGGGCATCGCGGGTGCCGATCGTGCCGGTGCCCTTGAACATCATGTGTTCGAAGAAGTGGCTGATGCCGGTGATGCCGGGCCGCTCGTTGACGCTCCCCACCCGCGCCACCCAGCCCGCACTGACCACGTTGGGCTGATCCCGTCGCGGCACGAGCAGAAACCGCATGCCGTTGTCGAGCTTGAATTCCTCGACCGCGACCTGCTGCGCCCGCGCCTCAGGTATCGCGGCCAGCAGAACGCCGCCTGCCAGGAACAGGGAACCGATCAACGTGACGCGACGGGGGCAAGGAAACATGAAATGGCTCCGGACGGCGGAGGACGGGACGATGATTCGTTATACCGCCATCCCCCGGAGAATGACCAATCCGGCTGAGCTCCGCGGACGGAACATGGGCAAGTTACAAACGTGCCCCCACAGTCCAGATGCTGAGGAGCCGGTCGGAGGCACGCGCAGGAGCCGGTGAATTCTGCGACTCACGAACGATTCGCCATCGTCGAAGGGCATCCTGTAGCAGAATCCGCCGGCGACGAGCATGCCGCAGCCGGCGAACCAATCCGGCCTGTGAGCACCGGCTTCATTCACTCGAGGCAGTTGGAATGCTTGCCGCCGGATCGATCGCGCTACCGCCCGACACCAAAAGCCCACTGCACGAGCGTGAGCACGATCTCGAAGACGATCAGTCCCACGATCGCCCACTCCACCCGCAGGGCCCGCCGGTTCTGCAGCAGTTCGAGCGCCGTCTCCGCGGTTCGCGAGATCAGGCTGAGCTTGCCGTGCAAGGCCGCAAACCGCTCGCGGATCTCGAACTCGTCGCGGAGCCGCGCCCAGAGCCGCTCGAGCTCAGGATGGTCCCAGAGCAATTCGGGCGAGTCATCCACGCGGGTGCCGGCCACGACACGGTGCTCTGCCAGCAGCGCGCCGCCAAGGTTGTGGAGCAGTTCGCGGGCGGCCTTTGCCCCGCGGCCCCAGTGGTCGAGGTTCACGGCGAAGGGTTCGATCCGCTCAAACTGCCGCTCGATCCCCTTCTCATGATGCGCCAGTGACACGCTCTTGGCCATGATGTCGGCGACCAGCTGCAGTTTTTCGAGCGACCCATCGGCCAGCACGAGCGTGTTGCGTTCGATCGTCTCCTTGCCCGCATGGTCGAGGCGGATGTCGAGCACTTCCGTCTCCCGTTCAACCTGCGAGAAGGGCTGCCGGACGTGGGGACCGATCTGCCGGAGATACTCGGTGATGCCGGCGGGAGCGGCATCGAAGAAGACCACCGCGCCATAGCGAAAGAGAAAGGCCACCCCGCAACCGGCTGCTGAATGTGCCGCCAGAGAGCCGCCGGTCAGCGAACCGATCAGCTCGACGGCCAGCGGCGCCGCGCCGGTGCGGTCGGTCGAACCGAGCGCGGCCAGATCGATGCCGGTGCCTGCCAGCACGGCCTGCGCGCGGAAGCTGGTCTGCCCGCGGCCTGATGGCCGCGCGACTGTCGCGTCCGCCGCGTCCGCGATGATATTCGCTTCGTCTGTCATGGCGATCTCATCCTCGCGCTGCGTCAGACACGCTTCCCGACCGGCACTGCCAGCCAAGTGTCCAGCCGCCCAGACCAGCCTGCAATCGCGGCAGGCATGTCGCGGCCCGCTCGTCTCGTCTCATCGAGCATACTCTTTCCCAGACACAGGCGGGCCCGAATGCTCTCCTTCGCAACTCTCCTTCTCAAGCCTTCGTGTCGAGGAGGTTCTTCCCATGGCATCGATCGACCGTTCCGACCCGGTGATCCTCAGTCACGTGCTCGCCGAGCACCGTGATCTCTTCCACCTCCTGCTCTCCGTCCGGTCGGCCCTCGCTGCCGCGGGCCCGCCAACACCCGAACGACGGTCAGATGTGCTTGAGTCCATGCATCACCTGCGGGATCACCTCGCCGATCATTTTGCGCAGGAGGAACAGGGCGGGTTCCTCGAGGAGGCGATCACCAGAGTGCCTCGCCTTTCGGCCGCCGTGCGATCGATCCTGGGCCAGCACCCGGGCCTACTCGCAGACCTGGATCGCCTGATCGGGGATCTCGGGTCGTCTGCAGACGACCCCGAGGCATGGGGCCGTGCCAGCCGCGACTTCGAGGCTTTTTCAGCCCGGATGACGGCCCACGAACGGAGCGAAAACGCGGTCGTTCAGTCGGGCTACAACGAGGATCTCGGGCTCACGGAATAACCGCGAACCGGCACTACGCATCCGAGATTTTTCCCGGATCAAGCGGCTGTGGCACGAAGGTCGTATCGAGAGGCGTCACTTTCCCGATCCGCGCGATATCGATGAGCACTGGCTGCCCGTCAGCGGACGCATCGACATGGAAGCCGACGAGCTGCACCCGCGGCGGCCGTATCAACAGCTTCTGGGGCTGCAGCCGATACCGCACGGCCGAGTCACCGCCCTCCGACCGTTCCTCGATCTCGACTTCCCGGCATCGGGTGATGGCGTCGGTCAACGTCGAAAGCAGGCGGGGCCGTGCGGCGTAACGGGCCGGATCTCCCCCCGCGACGTGAAACACATCGCGGGCCTGCTTGAGCTGTTCGAGCATGGCTGGCGGCACGTCCCGCTCGATCTTGTGCCGCAACGATTCGATCCCCGTCCAGAGCACCGTGCCCTCGAAGGTCTTTAACAGTTCACGGCCCATCGAAAAGGCGACGAGTTCGAGCAGCGTGAGCGGCTCGGCTGGAATCTGCCGGCCGGAAGCCGCGGGCTTCGCGAGCTGCCAGCCGTATTTGCGGTCTCCCGCCAGCGGTGCATGATCGACCGGATAGCCGCAGGAGAGCAGAAAGGCGCAGTCGCGATGGAGCGTGCGCGATGACAGACGCGTGAGCCCCAGCCGCTCCTTGAGTGCGGCGATCAGCGACAGGTCATCGAGTGGCTGCCGGGCCGTGGAAAGAATCTCGAGAAGGGCGAAGATGCGGAGAAACTGCTCGTATCGAGAGAAGTTTTGCGTCATGTCGGTGGTGTGCGTCGGTGGTGTGCGTCCGATGGCTACCCCGTCGGGAGACGCATCAGACAATGTGCTTCCTACAACACCGTAAAACGGTTAGGCAAGCATCAAAAAGCTCGCAGTCCACAGCCCTCGGACCTATTGCCCAAGGCTGCTGATGAGCTTTTATCCCCCAAGACCCTTGTCTTGCATGGGGGCCACTATGCCGACCGCATCGGCACCCTTGGTCACCCCAGCTTGGTCATCCCAGAGGGGTACGGACGCCTAAGGGCCGGCGACATTCTAGCCACCGCACAATCAACAGGGGGAGTGCCCCCTCATGCCGCGGCACGCCCGTCCCTCGGCACGACTGCCACCTGCCAGGCCTCGGCCGCCTCGACGACGGAATCGACCATCGAGAGCAGCTGCCGTCGCGTCAGCCCCCCATCCTCGACCACGGCTTCGGCCACCAGCCGCAGGTTCTCGCACTCGGCGTCGAATTCGACGCCGACGAGCGGTGTGTCGGACGCCGCCCGGCACAGGGCCAGACAGGTGGCGGCCGCATCTTGTCCGGGTGCAAACGCCCGCTCGATCGTGACGCGGCACCGCCGCCCGTCATCAGGCGCCGCGATCCGGGCAATCGCCAGCTTTTCGCCGCGGAGATTGCGATAGTGCCGGGTGACAAACACCATCCGAATCACGTTGTGTTCGACATCGACATGATGCCGAACCCGCGCCTCCGACAACATCTCCGCACAGTATTCCAGACTGAAGGCCATATCGCACTCCATTGCGAGGAAAGAGCCCCCCTTACAGAGGATACGCCGCGAAACGCGAAGCCTTGCGCGACGCCTTCGGTTTCTTCAGGATGCCCATCCAAACGCTGACACGGGAGCAGATCCTACTGAGAGCACTCCGAAGTTGACCGTTCT
>CAYSPN010000539.1:0-2937 GCA_964432895.1 uncultured Candidatus Kuenenia sp. | reverse complement strand
CGATCTGCTTGAGGTTGTTGGAGCAGCTCGACTGCCGGGCCGACTCCCGGGCCGCCTGCACCGCGGGCAGGAGCAACCCGACGAGCGTGCCGATGATCGCGATCACCACCAAGAGCTCGACAAGCGTAAACCCGTGTCGTTCGCGCCCACGGCTCCGCTCGACCTGAATTCCTGCCATCGTTGCACCCCTCGCTTGGCGTTGGACCTCAGCCCATCGGCGGCATGTCCGTCACTCGCGAACATGCTCGGGACACCCACGGCCAGGCCGGACCCACGTTTGATCATAGCCCTCTCCGCACCGGACGCCATGCGATCGTGCGGCTGTCACATACGTTTCGCCGTCATTGCCCATCCTGCTCCACGCATGACCTAAACTGTGACGACAAACATATGTCCGTTGCCACGAATCGAATGGCAATGCGTCGACGCTGCTGGTAGGACTAATCGTGAGGAGATCGCGTCGATCCCACAGGTGAGCCGCATGGCAGTTACGTTTCCCCACACCACACAAGCGGCGAACCGAGGCACCGCCTGCATCGCTGCCATGATCGCGGCGGCGGTGGTGTGGCAGGGAACGATCCACGGCCACGCTGCAGAGCCGGCGACCGCAGCGTTTTCACCCGAGCAGGTGGCGTTCTTCGAGTCGAAGATCCGGCCGATCTTCGTGGAACACTGCTGGAAGTGCCACGCCGGCGACGAAAAAGGAAACCTCCGGCTTGACACTCGCGACGGCGCAATTGCCGGCGGCGACTCCGGTCCCGCCATCGAACCCGGCAAGCCTGCCGAGAGCCTCATGGTACGTGCGGTCCGCTACACCGACCCTTCCTATCAGATGCCGCCGTCGGGCAAGCTCTCCGATGCCGCCATCCGGGCGATCGAGGAATGGGTTGCCCTCGGGGCACCCTATCCGAGTGAGGCGATCTCCGCGGCCGGAGCTGGTGCCGTGCGTCGCGGCGAGTTCACGGTGAGCGACGAGGATCGCGACCACTGGGCCTACAAGCCCGTGACACGCCCGAAGGTGCCAGGAGCAGCAGTGGCATCACCCATCGACGCCTTCATCGACGAGAAGCTGGCCGCTCGCACCATCATTGCCAATCCACGGGCGACGCCGCGGGAGCTCGTCCGCCGCGCGTGGTTCGATCTCGTCGGCCTTCCGCCGCCGATGGAGGAGGTGGAGGCCTTCGAGCGGGATCCGTCCGACGACGCCTGGCGGGCGCTGATTGACAGGCTGCTCGCCATGCCCGCCTACGGCGAACGCTGGGGCCGCCACTGGCTCGACGTGGTGCGTTTCGCGCAGACCAACGGCTACGAGCGCGATGCTGAAAAACCGTTCGCGTGGCGGTATCGCGACTGGGTGATCGAGGCCCTGAACAAGGACATGCCCTACGACGAGTTTCTCCGCGAGCAGCTGGCAGGCGATCTCCTCGAGCCGCGGACCGATTCGGTGCTGATCGCCACCGGCTTCTGGCATCTGGGCACGTGGGACGACGAGCCCGACGATGGCCGCCTCGCCCGCTACGACGAACTCGACGACATGCTCGCGACCGTGGGGCAGGGGATGCTCGGCACCACCATCAACTGTGCCCGCTGCCACGACCATAAGTTCGACCCGCTCGGCCAGAAGGACTACTACAGCCTGCTCGGCATGATGCACTCGATCCGCCGCTACAGTCCCGCGCATGGTGTCGAGAAGCGGAAGAAGAAGGACAAGCCGAAGCAGAAAGAGGAGAAGGAAGGGCAGAAGGAGGAGGAGAAGGAGGAACTCGTCGAGATCGATGCGGCCGCCTTCGTCAAGCTCTCCAAGGAAGGCGACTGGGCGCTGGCTGCGATCGACTCGAAGGACATACCAAAGCCGCGTGTCTTCATTCGCGGCAACCCCGGCACGCCGGGCGCGGCGGTCGAACCGGCCATCCCGGAAGTCTTCCGAGGCGTCGTTCCCGACTCGCACGTCGAGGGGCTCACAGGCCGCCGGTCCCTCGCCGCTTGGGTCACGAGCCCCGCCAACCCGCTCACGGCTCGTGTGATGGTGAATCGGATCTGGCTCCACCACTTTGGCCGCGGCCTGGTCAAGACACCGAACGATTTCGGCTTTGCGGGTGAACCGCCCACCAACGAGCAGTTGCTCGACTGGCTCGCCGCCGAGTTCATGGAGCAGGGCTGGAGCGTGAAGCAGATGCACCGCCTCATCATGACCTCGCAGGCCTACATGCGGAGTGCGAACGCCGACCGACCCGAATGCATCGCTGCCGACGAGGGCAACGACCTCCTCTGGAGGCAGAACCGCCGGCGTCTCGAGGCCGAGGCCCTCCGAGATGCCTTCCTCGCCGCCGCGGGCACGCTCAATCCGGAGGCCGGTGGCCGCGGCTTTTTCTCGCTCTTGGGCGGCGACTGTCTCGCCGGCCAATCGAAGCCCGGCAAGGGCTGGGACATTTCCGACGCCAAGCAGCAGTGCCGTCGCAGCGTGTATGGGTTCGTGAAGCGCACGCTCCTGCTGCCGGAGATGGAGAGCTTTGACTACACGAACACGACGAGCTCCGTGGGTGAGCGGGCCGTGACGACCGTCTCACCGCAGGCGCTGCTGCTCACCAATGGCGTGTTCGCACGGCAGCAGGCCGATGCGATGGCGAGGCGGATCGCGGCGGAACTGGCCACTCGCCCTCTCGCCATGGCCGGACCGGAGCGAGACAAAGGGTTCGTGACCCGCGCGTACGAACTGGCGATTGCCCGCCGGCCCACGGCAGCCGAGCTCGATATCGCCACCGCGTATCTTGCCCGGCAGCGGTCGGCGTGGTCTGCCACGCCGGATCCGGTGTCGCTCGTGCCGCTCGTGCCATCGGCGCTCGTGGCCGAATACCGGGTAAAACTCCAAGCCGAGCAGATACTGGCCGTTTCGCCCGCCGGCTGGCTCGTGGGCGGAGGCGCGTGGGGAGGCGGCTA
>CAYSPN010000538.1:0-1863 GCA_964432895.1 uncultured Candidatus Kuenenia sp. | reverse complement strand
CACCAGCACGGAGAGCGAGGCAGGCCTCGCCGATATCAACCGGCTGGTCGATCTCATCGTCTCACGCGGCATCCCGGCCGTGTTCGTGGAGACGAGCGTGTCGGACCGCAATGTCACGGCGCTCCGCGAAGGGGCGCAGGCTCGCGGGCATGCCGTCGCGCTTGGTGGCGAACTGTATTCCGATGCCCTCGGTGGCGCGGGAAGCGGTGCCGAGACTCTGGAAGATGTCCTCACGGCCAACGTCGAGACCATCCATGCCGGGCTGACGGGAAGACGGTAGCTACTACCGGGAGCATCCAATCGTTGACATGAGAAACTTCGCCCCGTTGCCTTTTCCATGTAAGCCCGACGCGCCAGCGAGGGAATCCGGGCCTGATTTCTGGGTGATGGATCGCGTTTTCCCTTGCTTGCGCTGCGGGCTTGGATGGAGCACTTCAAACGTTCATGAAGAACAGCCAACTTCACAATGCTCCCAGTAGTATATGCACCCGCCAAGCCCCAAACCGATCCTGGAATTCCACGATGTGACGGTCGCCTACGGCAGGCGACCCGTGTTGTGGAATATCGACCTCACGATCGATGAGCCCTGTCTGTTCGGCATCATCGGGCCCAACGGGGCCGGCAAGAGTTCACTCCTGAAGGCGGCGCTCGGCCTCGTGCCGTTGGCTGGCGGGACGATCACCTTCTTCGGTCAGCCGTTCGCCGAGGTGCGCGGTCGCGTTGGCTACGTGCCGCAGCGGGAAACCGTCGACTGGGATTTCCCCGTCAGCGTCAGTGATGTCGTGCTGATGGGCACCTATGCCCGGCTCGGCTGGTTTCGCCGACCGGGGCCGCGGGAGCGGGACATCGCGAGGGAGAGCCTCGCGCGGGTCGGCCTGGCCGATGTCGCGGGACGGCAGATCGGGAAGCTCTCGGGTGGCCAGCAGCAGCGGGTGTTTCTCGCCCGCGCGCTGGCCCAACAGGCGGATGTCTATCTGCTCGACGAACCGAGGGCCGGCGTCGATGCAAGGTCGCAGGAACTGATCTTCGGAGTGCTCTCGGAACTCCGTAGCGCCGGCCGACTGGTCGTCGTCGTGCACCACGACCTGCGGACCGCGGCCCAATGGTTCGACCGCGTGGCGCTTGTCGACATGCGGCTGGTGGCCGCCGGCCCGACGGCCGTCGTGCTTACGCCTGAGAACCTGGAGCGGACCTATGCCGGCCGGCTCGATCTGCTCGACGAGTTGGGCCGCGCGGTCGAGGACCGGGGGCGGACATCATGAGAGGTCTGGCAGGCATCGAGCCACTGCTCGCGATCTCCCACAACACGCTGGTGGTGACCTGCGGCGTGGCTGCGGTGGGATGTGCGGCGGGCGTCATTGGCTGCTTTGGCGTGCTCCGCAAGCGGGCGCTGGTGGGTGATGCTGCGGCCCATGCCACGCTCATCGGCGTGGCACTGGCATTTTTGGCCACCGGCCGCCGTGACCTGCCTGTGCTGCTCGTCGGCGGATTCCTCTCGGGACTCGCGGCGCTTGGCGTGCTCGTGCTCCTGCGGGTGTGCAGCCGCACGCGGGATGACGCCGCCACGGCGATCGTGCTGAGCGTGTCGTTCGGCCTTGGCATCACCCTCGTTTCCGGCATCACGGCCCGCGGTATTCCTGGCGGCGCCGGCCTGGAGCAATTTCTGCTGGGGCACACCGCCGCCCTCACTTCCGGCGACGCGCTGCTGTTGGGCACGGTATCGGCGGTCGCGGTGCTGCTGCTGATGCTGGTGCTGAAGGAGGCCACGCTCGTCGCCTTCGATCCTTCTTTTGCCGCCGCCACGGGCTGGCCTGTGGCCCTCATCGACTACGTGTTGGTGGCGCTGGTGGCGGTGATGGTGGT
>CAYSPN010000537.1:0-2413 GCA_964432895.1 uncultured Candidatus Kuenenia sp. | reverse complement strand
TCCGCCTCCACGTTCGATCGTGGTCGCCGCGATGAATTTGCCCCCGTGGCGGGAGGACGTGAGGAGGACGACGAGGGCCTCGAGTTCCTTGGAATCGAGGACGCCAGCCACGACGGCCGCGGCCGTGACGACCGTCATCCGGCGGACGACGACGACAGCATCGTTGAGAGCGGTCTCAACGAGGTGCTTGATGTGCCGAGCTGGGTGGAGGCGATTGGCATCGTCATCGCCGGCAATCTTGACGCCCGCAGCCGATCGCCCCGTGGGGGAGACGGTGGTGGTCGTGGCGGGGAGCCGCGGGGCGACTCCTCGGCGCGAGGCGGCTCATCGGACAGGCCTCGCGACTCACGCCGCGGCGGCCGCTCGGGCAATCAACGGTAACGGGATTCGTTGCATCCGGACGGCGCAATCCCATGCAAGCCCGAAGCGCGAGCGAGGGAATGTGCGACCCGCGACCGTAAGGCCACCTGTATTCCCTTGCTGGCGCTGCGGGCTTGTATGATGCAGTGAGACACCCGCGGCCCACTCTCATGCAAGCCCGAAGCGCGAGCGAGGGAATCCGCGATACGACGAACAGGAGGTTCGGCCTCCCGAGCGAAAAAGGCCAGGGATGGCTTTTCCGCGATCCTATTTGAGCGAGATCGTGCGGGCGAGCGGGCGCAGGATCTGATCGACAACGCAGGTGTCAACAACCTCGCGGGCCAGCGTGGCCAGTCTGTCCATCGCCTCCACGTAGGTGGTGCCGGGCTCGAGACTTCCATACTGACGAGCGGTGACGTAGACGCTCAACTGCTCCTCGGCGAAGTCGCCGGTGCGGACCTGAAAGGCATTCGTTCTGGTCTCGGTGCTGACGCGAACCTGGACGCGGCAGTCTTCGTCGAGGGAGATCGTCAGCGATGGCTCGTAATTAATGACGCGGCCCCCAGGCAGTTCGGCCGCCCGATCAAACGCCGGCCCCACGCCAAGGGCCTCCGCCAGCAGGGCATTGTGATTGCCCCGAAAAGCGAAATCAAAGCCGAACAGCACATCGAGCGCCTCGCAATCGAGCGGGCTGATCGACAGAAACGCGGGGGCGAGATCGAGCACCAGACGATGCTGGTCGAGCACCGCATCCAGCGACGAAGGGTTCACCTGCCCGGAGCAAAGTCGCTTGGTCTCGACCGCCGCCCAGCGATACCGACCCTGGTCCTTTTCCTCCTCGAGCACGAAATCTCGTTTGTCGCGGCAGTAGAACTTCCGCATCGTGGGAAATCGCTTCTGCACGCGTTCGAAGAAGTGAAGAATCGTCTCCCTCTGGCCAGGAAGTTCCATCTCCGTGGCCAGATTCATATTGACGTAGAAATCGTCGGCGAGCGACGCATACTGCGTCATACGTGTGAACTCCGGGGGAGGAAATTGGCCGAGAAACTAGTATAGGAGTGGCGTGCGCGGGGTGTCAAAAAGACGGCGGACCCCGGCCGCGTTGCCACGCCCCGGCTGGATTCCGTTCGCGAAGCGCGGCATACTTCGTCGAAGGACGCTGCGGGTGCCCAGTCAACTGAAACCCATGTCCTCCGAAAGCTGGTCATCATGCCGTCGCCGCCGGAAGCTTCACGGATTCCCGACCATCGGGTGACGATCGAACAACGCAGTGACGGAGCGATCGTTGTCAGGGTCCGTTCGGAAGGGCCGGACGAATCCAGGCTTCCCGACGCCGTTTTTTCCTTTCGCAACGGCGACCCTCAATACGCCTACTGGCTCGGCCGGCTCGGGGCCGCAGCTCCGAAAAAGACCTGAGCCGACAAAGCCAGGGCCGGCGAGATCGCGAACGGGCGGTCAGTCGTCGGCACGCGAACTGGCAATCAGCGAAATGAATTCGCGATTGCTCTTGAACTTGGCGAGCTGCTTGGTGAGCTGCTCCATGGCATCGACATGGTGCATAGTGGAGAGTGTGCGCCGGAGCATGCCTACCGCGTGCAGCGTGTTGGCATCGAGCAGTTTCTCCTCGCGACGTGTTCCCGACTGCGAGATGTCGATGGCGGGCCAGACCCGCCTGTCCGAAAGCTTGCGGTCGAGCACCAGCTCCATGTTTCCAGTGCCCTTGAACTCCTGAAAAATGAGTTCGTCCATCCGGCTACCGGTGTCGATCAGGGCTGTCGCCACGATTGTCAGCGAGCCCCCCTCTTCGAACACGCGGGCCGTGGCGAACAGCTTCTTCGGAATGTCGAGTGCCTTGATGTCGACACCGCCCGACATCGTGCGGCCCGTGTTACCGACCCACTTGTTAAAGGCCCTGGCCATGCGGGTGATAGAGTCCATCAGCAGGAACACGTCCTTCCCCGCCTCGGCCATCCGCTTGCAGCGTTCGATCACCAGCTGCGACAGTCGCACATGGCTTTCCACGTCGCAGTCGAGACTGCTGGCCATCACCTCC
>CAYSPN010000536.1:0-1705 GCA_964432895.1 uncultured Candidatus Kuenenia sp. | reverse complement strand
AGAAAAAAGGACGTGCATCAGTCTCGCACCATAACGGCCGGTCGAGTGCTCGATGCGACGGCCCCCTCGCGTCGGGCCGCCCTCCGGGCTGCCGTCGCGGCCGTCGCCGGCGTCGCGACAGCGGCGGCTGTGTCTGGCGGGCAGGTTCTGGCGACGGAGCCGGATGCCGTCGCCTCGCCGCCGCCGGCTCCGGTGCCCTATCAAGGTCTGCTCGAAAACGAGGGGCACGCTTACCACAACTGGGGGCTGAGCTACGAGACCAGGCCGGCCGTCTACGTGGAGCCGATCAGCTATGCCGATGTTCAAGCGGTCGTGGTCGATCCGATTCGATTTCCTTCGCCCGTGAGTTCCGTCGGTTCGATGCTCTCGGTGACGCGGACGGTCGTCAGCGACGGCGGCACGCTCCTTTGTACGCTCAAGCTCAACGAGATCCTCTGTGTCGAGACCGATGCGGCGGGGCGGGGTGTCGTGCGAGTGCAGGCCGGCTGCAAGCTCAAAAAACTGCATCTGTGGCTGCAGGGACGTGGCCTCGAGATTTCGTTCCAGGCGGAAATCGGCGATGCGACCGTCGGCTCGATGGCCGCGGGAGATTCCAAGGATTCGTCGCTCGACGCGCCAGGGTATTTTTCGGCTGGGGTCGTTGCAGTGACCTACGTCGACGAACAGGGCGCACTCGTCACGCTGTCCGACCTCATCGACGAGAAGGCGCTCGCGGAATTCAAATGTTCGTATGGGCTCTTGGGGGTTATCGTCGAATGCCTGGTCGAGGTGCGGTCGTCGAGGTTGTGCCGGTCGCGATTCACCGTCGTGGCCGAGAAATCGCCGCAGGCTTTGTGTGCAACGATCAGGCGGATGCATGACGAGTGTGACGCGTTGTTTGTTTGGGTCGCGCTTGAGTCGTTCCGGGGCGTGTGCGATCAACGCTTCTCGACCGGCCCCGGTGTGATGACGCCCGCCGCTTCGCAGCCCGTTTTCGACGAGATACGACGGTCACGCCGGCTCAGCATTCAGCACGGCGACGCACCCCAACCCACGGTGAAACCGCCGCCGTTGCCGCACGAGATCGTCTACTCGCGAGCCGATATGGTCAATGAATACTGGCGACCGAAGGGAGACGAGTCCAGGCTCGACTTCCAGTATTACGAACACGATCTTTCGAATCTGGGTCGCGTTATCGAGGAGTCGTATGCCTTCACAAAGCAATTTTCCAAGGAACACGGCTTCGCACCCCATGCGTGGGTGATCTATTTCGTGCGCCGACTGCCGGCGACAAAGAAGCCTCACGGGCTCTACTCGAGCGGCCCAGGGATCTCGGTTTCGTTCGACCCGGTCTTTTCAAACCCCGTCGATCCCCTCTGGCAGCGATTCGCGAAAGCCTACAACCAGGTCGCGATTCACTCGCTCGGCGGCAGGGGCTCGCCGATCCAGACCCAGTGGCTCACGCCGGACGACCTGACGATCCCCCGGCAGTTGGCCCGCGACCGATTCACGGCGAAGTAATACGCCCAGTTTCTGGGCTGAATGGGCCTGTGACGGCGAGGTTCATTCGTGTCCGGCCGGCAGCGGCGTCCACCGGTCGAAGGTCGCGGCCTGGCCGCGGTGCATTCCCGCACCATCGACGAGGTTCCAGACAATCGCCTGCTCGATCCGAAAGCGTCGTCCCGTTCGCGAGATGCGGATCCCTGCATAGTCGTCGACGTAGCCG
>CAYSPN010000535.1:0-1976 GCA_964432895.1 uncultured Candidatus Kuenenia sp. | reverse complement strand
CTGCGGCGACGGTACCGTCGCAGCGGGCTACGACCCGTGGGCGTCAGACGCCCGCTCGTGGATCATCGAGATTCTGCCGTTCATGGAGCAACAGGCAGAGTATTCAAAGCTCGATTTCACGAAGTCCGCGACAGCCGCACCGAATGCGGCCGTCATCCGTACGCCATTCGGCTTCGCGGCTTGCCCGACCAATCCGATCCAGGGCATCTTCGCGCACTCAGGGGGCATAACCCACTACGGTGGCTCTGCCGGACTGGGGAATAACCACTGCAACATTACAGGGGATGGAAACAAAAGAGACGGCATGTTTTACGGCGTCGATGCGAATGTGAATCCTGGCGGGTGCAAGGGGAAGGACGTGACCGACGGGCTCTCGAAGACCGTGCTGATCTGCGAGAAGCTCGGGTATTATCCGATGAGCACCACTCCCGGCCAGGCGGCGTTTCTGCAGTGCCGCACCGCTAGCGTGCCGGTGACCAATTCGTACTACTGGAACTTCAAGGGCAATAACTACGGCGCCTTGACCCGCATGGAGAACGGACCGAATACCGTCATCAGGTCGGCTGACTGGTCTTCATCTTCACCCTATTCCTTTCACCCCGGCGGCCTGTCGCTGGCGTATGGTGACGGCGCGACGCAGTTCATCGACGAAACGATTTCCATCACGGTCTGGAATGCGATCGCGAACAGGGCAGATGGCTCCACTCTCAGTCCATGACCGATGTCCTCGCTCGACCGCAATGAATTCGTGTCTCTGCTCACTGCCTCGCAGCGGCGGCTCTATGCGTTTATCTGTACGCTCGTCATCGACCGCGCCGACGCCGACGAAGTGCTTCAGGAGACGAACCTGGCGCTCTGGGAGCAGGCCGAGCGGTTCGAATCGGGCACCGATTTTCTTGCCTGGGCCTGCCGGGTGGCCCACTACAAGGTGCTCAAGCTCCGCGACGCGGCCAAGCGGCACAGGGTGAAACTCGACGCGGCTGTCATTGAACTCCTCGCCACGGAGACGATCGAAAACGAGCGGGCCGCCGGCCGGCGGGCCGCGGAGGAGTTTGAGGAGCAGAGGCTCTTGCTCGTGTCGTGCGTTGATGAGCTCTCGCCGCGGCACCGCGACGTGCTCGTCCAGCGTTACGAATCCGGCCGTTCGCTCACCGATATCGGCACGTCGCTCGGACGCAATGCCAACGCCATGGCCCAACTCTTCCACCGCATCCGTGAATTGCTGCGGGAATGTGTGGAGCGGAAGCTTGCCGAACCCAGCAACTGACCGATCACGACAAGCCGGGATGTGATGACAACGCCCCCGAACCACAACACGCAGCCAGCCGTTCCATCCCAGGACCGCAACGAGGTTCTGCGGCTGGCTTCCGCGCTCGTGGACGGCGTCTTGTCTGCCGAGGGGAAGGCTGACCTCGAACGGCGGCTGCTCGGCGACCCCGTGGCTCGCGATGCATTTCGGGGGTTTATGAGGACCGAGGCGATGCTCACCTGGGAACTGGCTGGTGGTGACATCACCGTGGCGGAGCGTGACCCCGAACCAGTGCGAGGCAGCCGGTTTGCGATGCCGATACCGATGGCGGTGGCTGCCGGGCTGCTTGCGGCACTCGTGATAGTGGTCCTCCCCACGTGGATGCTCAGCCAGCGTGAGCCGGCGCGGCAGTCGATTCGTGTTGTCATGCCGGCTGGAGAGCAGGTGGCTACGCTTACCGACGACGAGAACGCCCGCTGGGATGGGGAGCCGTTCGACAGCGAGGGAAACCATGTCGCCAGCGGACCTCTCCGGCTGGCGGAGGGATCCGCTCAGATCACGTTCGCGTCGGGCGCGATCGTCGCGATCCATGCACCCGTGGAGATCGAGATCCTCTCGGCCGACCGCGTCTTCTTGCGGAGCGGCCGGATAACGCCCTATGTGCCGTCGCCGGCGCACGGCTTCACCGTCGTCTCCCCCTCGGGTGAGATCGTCGACCTGGGCACGG
>CAYSPN010000534.1:0-2742 GCA_964432895.1 uncultured Candidatus Kuenenia sp. | reverse complement strand
CATCGATCCGCACGCTGGCCAGCGTGCCGGCCGCCACCTCGCGAAGCACGGTTGGCTCCGGCAGGAGGGCCACGCCCGCGTCGATCTCGATCGCCCGCTTGATCGTCTCGATGTTGTCGAACTCCATGACGACGTTTGGCTCCACATGATGGGCCGCCAGCACGCGGTCGATCTCATGGCGAATGACGAGGTCGGGATCGAAGCTCACCATCGGCTGTCCTTCGAGGGCGGCCAGTTGGATCGTCTCGCGGCCGGCGAACGCATGCCCCGGGGCGCAGGCGAGCACCATCGGCTCCTCACGCCACGGCTCCGCATGGATGGTTCGCGTGCTCCGCGGATAGCTGACGACGCCGATGTCGGCCTCGCCGCTCTCCACCGACTCCAGCACCCGCTCCGGGTGGAGGTATTCGAGGCGGACGTTCGCCTTCGGATGCTGACTCATGAATTCCTGGAGGTAGCGGCTCATATGGTGGAGCCCGACGGAATAGATCGCGGCCACCCTCACACGGCCTGCCACCTGTTCATGGAGCGACCGCACCTCGTCCTCGAGGGCGTCGTAGCGGGCGATGATCTTGCGACAGCCGTCGTAGAAAACCTGCCCCTCGCGGGTAGGCACCAGCGGCCGCTTCGACCGCTCGATGAGTTGCACGCCAAGCCTGTTTTCCAACTGGCCGACGACCTGGCTGGCCCCGGACTGCGAAATACCGTTGTCCTCCGCCGCCCTGGAAAAACTGCGGCGAGACACGATGTCGCAAAAGATTTTCAGGGATTTGATATTCACGGAATGCCCAGAAAACAGCCGGAAATGATTCAAAACAGCGATCCGTGCCCTCCCTGACACCCGTCCGATCAAGAAATCAAATGATGCCGCCTTGCATCATTTGGAAAACAAATACAGCGTAGCGTCGCCAGGCGAGGCGTCAAGCGGCGCCGAAGCCGCAATCCCCTAAAAAGCAGGGGTTCGTAGCAGCAATGCTCGGCATGGCAGGTGCATATTTCAGGGGTTGCTTCCAGGATTGATGCGGTTGAGTTGGGACTTCTATACGGATTCCCTTGCTCGCGCTTCGGGCTTGCATGGGAACCCGCTTCATCCAAGCCCGCAGCGCAAGCAAGGGAATGCATGGGAACCCGCTTCATCCAAGCCCGCAGCCCAAGCAAGGGAATGCATGGGAACCCGCTTCATCCAAGCCCGCAGCCCAAGCAAGGGAATGCATGGGAACCCCGCTTCATCCAAGCCCGCAGCGCAAGCAAGGGAATACGGGCCGCGTCGCATTTTTACAGGAAGTTGCCGCAATCGCGGCGTAGGGATGCCTATCGATCTGTCCTACAGTAAGAGGCGCAAACCCTTGTCGGCGTTCGTACCGCCGCAGGCCTTTTTCCTCGTGTCGGTGAATACCCGTGGCTGCTTCCCTGACAGGCGTCTATCCGATCGTCAACACGCCGTTTCATCAGGACGGCTCCGTCGATTACGCCAGCCAGGACCGGCTCGTCGACCATCTGCTCGACCAGGGAGCCCATGGGCTCGGCCTCTTCGGCAATGCCAGCGAGGGCTACACGCTCTCCTCCGCCGAACGGATCGAACTTATGCGCCGGATCGCCAGGCGGGTGAACGGCCGCGTGCCCCTGGTGGCCTCCAGCGGCCATACCGGCACCGACGCCGCGGTCGAACTGAGCAAGGAACTGGAGGGACTTGGTGCCGACTGCCTGATGGTGCTGCCTCCGTATTATCTGAAGACCGACGGCGATGGCCTGATGCACTACTTCCAGGCGATCTCAGACGCGGTCACCATCCCGATCATGGTGCAGGACGCGCCACTGATGACCCAGGTGATGATGCCACCGGCACTGCTGGCCCGCATGGGCAAGGAGATCGAGCGGGTCGAATACGTGAAGATCGAGGCGCCCCCCACGCCGTCGAAGGTGTCGACCGTGGCGAAACAGGCCGGTGAATCACTCATCCTGTTCGGTGGCCTGAACTGCCAGTTCTTCATCGAGGAGTGGCAGCGCGGGGCCCGCGGCCAGATGCCCGGCAGCGACCGCACCCGCGACTTAGTCGAGATCTGGGAGCATCTCAATGCGGGCCGCCTCGACGCGGCATGGGGCGTGTTCTCGCGGATCCTGCCGCTCCTGCGATTCCAGTTGCAGCCCGGCCTTGGCGTCTCGGCCCAGAAGCACAACCTCGTGGCGGCTGGCGTGATCGCTTCGGCGCACGTCCGTCACCCAACGGCGGCACTCGATCACGAGAGTCTGACAGAGCTCGCCCACCTGCGGCGGCTGGCCGATGGCGAATTGGCTGCGATGGCCACGGTTTCCTGAGGACGACCGCCCGATGAAGATCGCCCATCTTCGCTGGTGGATCGCCGGGCTCCTCTTTCTTTCCACGGTCATCAACTACGTTGACCGGCAGACGCTCTCCGTGCTCGCGCCCGTGCTCGGCCGGGAACTCGGCATCTCCGACATCGAGTATTCGAACATCCTCACCGCGTTTCTCGCGGCCTACACCGTGATGTACGTCGGCTCGGGGTATCTCGTCGACCGCTGGGGCACGCGAGCCTCGTTGAGCCTGTTCATGATCTGGTGGTCGTTGGCCAACATGGCCCATGCGTTCGCCCGCGGCGCCTGGTCGCTGGGGGCGCTGCGGTTCCTGCTCGGCATGGGTGAGTCGGGCAACTTCATGGCCGCCTTCAAGGTGGTGAGCGAGTGGTATCCCGCCCGAGAGCGGGCGCTCGTGCATGGGATCAT
>CAYSPN010000533.1:0-5898 GCA_964432895.1 uncultured Candidatus Kuenenia sp. | reverse complement strand
CATCGCCGTGGCCGCAGGAAACGTCGCCTGTGCCCATGCCGGCAGAAGCAGCAGCGTGGTCGCCACAGTGGCCACCCACGCGGGCAGGCTGGCCATCGGCATGAAGCCCTGACGACGGGCCAATTCGCGGCGGCGGGGCGTGGCTGGGATGGTGCGATCGGCGGCATCGCTCATCGCATCACCTCCCGCCGAAGCAGGCGTCGATCGACCGCAGCATCATCATCGCGCTGCCGCCAGCCCAGGCGTCGGCTCCCAGCCACAGGCTGGCCAGGAGCACGAGCGAGGCGAGCCCCTGCAGAAGTCCAGGGCCAGGCGAGTAGAGAACCGCCCGCAGACAGAGAGCGCTGGCGAGGTGGAAGGCCACCACCGCCACGAGCGCCGGCATGGCCAGCATGGCGGCCAGCGAAATCGCCACGGCCGGCGTGGTCACCGCGAGTTGCACCAGCCATTCCCGCGGCGGCCCGTCGAACGCGGTACCGACGGGCACATGCCGCACGCTGTCGATGAGTCCCCCCACCACGGCCAACTGCCCTCCCGCGGCGAAGAAGGCGGCGAGCCCCACCCACCAGGCCAGCCTGGCAATCCCCGCCGATTCGCCCGCGGCGTCTGGATCGAAGTCATCCGCCCACGAGAGCCCGGAAACGCTGCCGAGAATACCGCCGGCCCACGCCGTCGCCGCCAACACGGCCGCCGCCGCGGTGCCCATCACGAGCCCGACGAACAGTTCACCGGCCAACACCGGCAGGAGCGGGCCGATCGACCGCGCCGGTGCCGCGGACTGCACGGCCACCGCCATCGGCACCGCCACGACAGCCAACGCGAAGACGACCGCGACCCTGATGCGAAACGAGCCGCCCGGCAGAATCGGCAGCGTGCCGGTGCCAACGGCCGCCGCGATGCGGCCGCAGACCCCGACCGCAACGACGATCTCCGGCGATAGTGTTTCATTCATGACGCGATCCACGATCCGCTACGGCGACGCAGCCGCGCGAAACATCTCGACGAACCGCTCCACCATCCACGGCATCACGAGCACCAGCGTCGCCGCCATCGCCACGAGCCGGGGCGCGAGCCCCACCAGCGGCTCATGGATGCCGGTAGCCGCCTGCACCAGGCCGGTGATGAGTGCCACGCCGAAGCCGGCGAGCAGCACGGGCGCGATCACAAACAATCCGGAGAGGATCGCCTGCCGCACGATTTCCACGAGGTCGCCATCGGTCATCGCTGGAGCCTCCTCAAGAACCCGTGCTGCGCACGCCGTCGAGCAGAGACCTGACCACCAGCGACCAGCCATCAGCGGCCACGAACACCATCAGCTTGAGCGGCAGCGACACGAGCGTCGGCGGAAGCATCACGAGGCCCGTCGACACCACGAGCGTCGCCACCAGCACGTCGAGCACCAGAAACGGAAGCAGCAGCCGGAAGCCGATCGCGAAGGCCGTCTTCAATTCGCTGACGAGAAATGCCGGCAGCAGGGTCTCCACGGGCACGTCGTCGTAGGTGGCCACCCGCTTGGGTGCGGAGGGATGCCGGGCCAGAAAGTAGAGCATCGTGTCGCGGTTACCTGACTGTTCGATCTGTGTCGCCATCCAACGGCGAATCGGCAGCGTGCCCTGCTCGTAGGCCGCGGACAGTTCGATCCGCCCCTGCTGGTACGGCTCGACGCCGTCGCGGTAAGCGGCCGTCCAGACCGGCCACATCACCAGCGCCGAGAGAAAGAGCGCCAGCGACGTGAGAATCTGGTTGGAGGGGAGCTGCGGCGTGCCGAGCCCCTGCCGCACCAGCGTCAGCACGATCGACATCCGTACGAAGCAGGTGGTCATCAGCAGCACCGCCGGCGCAAGGCTGGCCACGCCGAACATCACCGCCGCAGAGAGCGTCGCGTCGAGCGAACGGCCCCCGATGAGTTTCGCGAGCATGCCGGAAACCGCCGAGGCATCGCCGCGGTCGGTCCGAGAGACCGCCCGCTGCGTTGGCGTCGCGGGCTGGTCGGGCTTGGGCGGCTGTGCGATGGCAGGCAGCAGCGCGGGCTCGGCCGCCGCCGGCAACGTGGCGGGCTCAAAGGCGACGCTCGCGGGCTGGATGGGCTGAGGAGTCGTCTGGACAGTCGTCTGGGCAGTCTCCTCCGCCGCAACGGCCGGCAACGGGAGGGCGATCATCGCTGCCGCGAGCAGGCGCGCGAGCTGGCGAAGCCGCGAGGGCCTGCGGAGGGTCATGCTGCCTCCCCGCCGGTGCTGGCCTTGATCGATGGCTGGCTCTGCGGCGTGATGTTCCGCGATGATGCACGCGGACGGATGGGCGGATAGACCCCGCGGCAGGCGGCGGCGACACAGGCGGTGGCCTGTGGGTCGGTCAGTTCAGCGAGTGTCTGGCAGCCCGCCGCCGAGACGCCTACGAGCAGCGTCTTGGGACCGAACCGCACGATCCGCACAGCGTGCTGGCCACCGAGCGACCCCTCGCCGAGCACTTCGAAGACATCGGGAGGCAGCACGCTCGCCCGTCGCCTGCCAAACGCCGTTGCAGCCGCCACCACGGCGAAGGCTGCTGCGATCGCCGCCAGCAGCTTCCAGTCGGAGAGTTGGCCGGAGCGGGCTGCAGCACCGTTCGAACCGGTCGCGAGGTCGGCTGCCGCGGCATCGCCGCGTGAGATCAACGGCAGTGCCGGGAGAACCTGCGGGACACTGCCGCCATCAAGGTTCGTCGCAGCATTTCGGGCCGGCGTGCTGGACGTTGCCGCGGCGGTCTGGATCGAGGCAGGCTGGAGCTGGTCGGCGGAGGCCTGTGTCTCGCGCAGAATCGTTTCCGGCATGGGTGCCACAGCTGCGGCCGAGTCTGGACCGGCCGCCTGGAGCGGGGTCGCACAGGCACACAGTCCAAGGAGCAATGCCGCCGCGCGGCCGATCCCGAAGCCACCGGCCGACTGACTCGAACCAGAGCCGGAGGCCATGGTCTCGGCGGTGTCGTGCTCGCTGACATCCGACCAGTCGATCCGCGGCTGCTGCATGCCATGCCGCGGCGACACGCCGATCGAGGAGGGATGGCGGCGGCCACCAGCCCACCAGAGGAAGCCGGCCAAAAGTCCCACGCAGATGCTCGTTACGGCCAGCCACGCCTGCCGCGAAATGTCGCTGAAGCGTCCCGCGAACACGGCGGCGATGACCGCATCGAGTCCATGATGGTGGTGCGTGCCGTGGTCGGCCGACTGTGGAGCAGCGAGGGCGGCGGTAGTCAGAGTGCCGGCCGTGCTCCGACCGGCCGATTCGCGGCGGGCCGGCGACGGACCGGCGACGGGAAAGCTGGTGATGACCACACGCCGCTGTGCCTGATCGCGGGTGGCCGGCAGCAGACTGAGCACATGCCGACGAATCCGCTCCATCTCCTGAGCCTCGATGGCGATCGGCTGCAGTGCCGGCTGGCCGGCACGCTCCGCCGCCGCCCGGTAGGCGGCCTGGAAATAGCTGTCTGGGACCGCGATCGAGACGAGGATCGCCCCGGGCACGTCTGTCGTGGTTGAGCGACCAGGCGGCGGTTGAACGGGCGCCGGCGGAGGCGGGGGCGACGCGACGACGATGGCAGATCGGGGCCTGATCTCCGCGGGCGCATTGGCGTCGGCGGGCTTTTGCATCGGGCCAGACTGGGCGACTTCAAGGTCGGCAGGCCCTGGTGGGCCCTGCAGTGCTTCAGGCCCTGGCGGCAGCGGCGGGGCGCCTGCCTCGGCCACCTCGAATTCCACTGAGACTTCCACCGTGGCACCCTTGAGGAAGGCCAGCGACTGCCGAACCTTGCTGGCCAGGTGGTGCTCGTGCGCGATCTTTCGGGCCAGCGCCGGATCGGCCCCGGCGATCGCCGCGGTCTCTCGGTCCGCCGCCGTTTCGAGCGGCCCGACATACACGCGGCCGCTGCGCAAATCAGTCACCGCCACACGCTCGGGCGACAGTCCGGCGATCGACGAACTCACGAGCACGCGGATCGCCTGCACGCGGGCCGGGTCGAGTTCCATGTCTGGCTGGGTGCGGACGTTCACGCTGGCGGTCTTGGCAGGGCCGCCGCCCTCGAGGCTGTGATGGCTCTCGGTGTCGTAGAGCACCGCGGCCCGCTCGATGCCAGGCATCGAGCAGATGACGAGCGACAATTCCTCCTGCGTCGCCACCCGCAGGAGTTCGTCCTGCACGGACCGACTCTGCCATGGGCTGTTCTTCTCGAGAGCGCGGCGGAGGCTGCCGCCGAACTCCCGCGGCAACGCCTCGGCATCGACCAGGGCCCGCATGTACGCGCTCTGCCGGCTGCGGGGTACCCAGACCCGGCCACCGTCGGTGCGGTGGTCGGTGAGTTGGGCCCGATCGAAGGCAGCCTCCATGATCGCCATCTCGGACGACGGAAGGGCCATGCCAGCGAGCAGTTCGACCTCTTCGCTCGTCGGCCGGTCGCGGAGGAGCCAGACCGCCCAGCCCATCGATGCGGCAACGAGGCCAAGCGCGATCACCTGGGCTGGCGTCACGGCCAGCGAGAGGCGGTCACGCGACGACGGCGAGGGTTGCTGTGCGTCCATGCACTGCCCTTCGTGACGAGGAATTGAACAAGCTGTCTGCGGGACGGATGAAGTTCGGGATCAACGGGGCGGGAATGTCGGCACAGGACTCTGCAACGGACGTGGGGGTGCGTCAGGCTGCCATCCGCTGGGCCTGCCGGCGCGGCAGTCGCAGCGTGATGGCCACGCCCCCTTCCGGGCAGTTGGCCGCGGAGAGCGTGCCATCGATCCGTGCGGCAGCTGCACGGACCGCAGCCAGCGCCAGGCCGGCTCCATCCGGCGTGATGCTGGGGGCGTGGATGCCGTCCGCGGTATCGTTGAGCCACCTTCTGACGGTTTCGGGAAGCGCCGGTCCGGAATCGGCCACCTCGATCTCGATTGCACCGCCCACATCGACACTGGTGACGACGATCTCCCGAACGGCTGGCGCCTCGCCGTTGGCTTCAGGCCGCGTGGCTGATTCCATCGCCCGGCGGATGAGCGGCTCCATCACACGGCGAACGAGCGCCGGGTCGGCGACAATCGCCTGCTCATGGTGCGTCGCCACATCGAGCCTGGCTGCCAGTGGTGGACGGCCCTGCTCGCGACGAACGCGGGCGCAGTCCGCCAGGATTGTTGCGAGCACACCCTGCGAATGCAGCACACCCTGCGAATGTAGGGAATGCTGCTGATGCCGGGAGACTGAGCGACGGTGCTGGTAGGAAGGCGTCATGATGGGGCGAGGGTTACGATGCCGAGAGCGAGGGAACGACGGCGGGCTTCCCGCAGACCTCGTCCATGACCCAACGATTCACATCGGCGAGCACAGCCTTGGATAGGTCGTTGCTGCCGGGATAGATCCGCATGGCAAGCGCCGCACCGGCGGCATGAAAGAGGCGGAGCGTGCGATCGGTGTGGGCTGCCTGCTCAACCACGCTCGACCGCCGGCAACAATACAACATCGGGAGGCGGCGGACGTCGGCGAGTTGCGAGAACAGCGACTCCTCCAGCGGAAACGGTCCGCCCAGCGAGATGACACCGGCAAATTCCCGCGGATTTCGGCAGGCGATGCGAAACGCGTTGGAGCCTCCCCTGCCCTGCCCCACCAGAAAGATGCGATCCGAATGGATGGCAATGCGGTCGCGAACCCGATCGATCGAACGCCAGACGGCCTCGTCGAGTGCCGTGGCAGGCGACTCGTGCGGTCCGATCACCGGCTGCACGGCGACGAAGTTGCGGAGGCTCACCCGCTGCATCACCTTGCCGAGCTCGAAGGCTTTTTTTCGAGTGGCTGCCTGCGGCGGCTCGGGGAGCCAGACCAGCAGCGGATAGTCATAGCCTGGCTCGTGCCCGAGCGGCGTGAAGAGGCGGTCATCCCCCAGCCACTCCGA
>CAYSPN010000532.1:0-1573 GCA_964432895.1 uncultured Candidatus Kuenenia sp. | reverse complement strand
CGCTCCGCGCCGCGAGGGACGTCGCGACAAGCGTGGTGGGTCGTCTGAGAAGTCTCCTTTCAAAGACGTGCTGCCTCCGCAGAAGCGGGTCGCGGTGCCCAACCTGCGGGCGGCCCTCGACGACGATCTGGAGCAGGATTTCGAGGCAGCGCTGGCCGGCGTGGCGATCGACGACCTGATCACCGCATCGACGTCGGCTCGTGCCGACGCGCCGCTCGAGCCGGGCTCGCGCATCGCGGGCACGGTGCTCTCGATCGGTGCCGATACGGCGTTCATCGATCTGGGCGAGCGGCGGCAGGGCGCCATGAAGCTCGCCGGCCTCGATCTCGAACTCGTTCCCGCGGTCGGTGATGTGCTCCAGCTGAGCGTGGGATTGAGAAATGAGGACGACGGTCTCTACGACGTTGCCTTTGCCAACCGCGCCGTTGCCGTGGAAGACTGGTCGCAGCTCCAGGCCGGCATGATCGTGGAGGCCCGCGTGACGGCCGCCAACAAGGGCGGTCTGGAATGTGACGTCGCAGGGCTCCGGGGCTTCATGCCGGCGAGTCTGGTCAGCACATGGCGGGTGGAAAATCTCGAGGAGATGGTCGGCCAGACGCTCGAAAGCCTCGTCACCGACATCGTGCCCGCCGCCCGGAGGCTCGTGCTCTCGCGGCGGGCCGTGATCGAGAAGCAGGCTGCCGAGGCGAAGACGAAGCTTCTGGAAACCCTGGAAGTGGGCGCCACGCTCGACGGTATCGTGCGGTCAGTCCGCGACTTTGGTGCCTTCGTCGATATTGGCGAGGGGGTCGAGGGACTCGTGCACGTGAGCCAACT
Organism: uncultured Candidatus Kuenenia sp.; assembly: GCA_964432895.1. GTDB lineage: Bacteria > Planctomycetota > Planctomycetia > Pirellulales > UBA1268 > CAMCQY01. Next base: position 757 of record CAYSPN010000532.1, on the reverse strand, counting down.
CTCCTGGGACCGCGTGGCGAATCCCGCCGACGTTCTGCAGACCGGCCAGCGGGTGCGGGTGGTCGTCAAGAAGATCGACCGCGACACCGGCAAGATCGGCCTCTCGGCACGCGACCTCGTGGAGAGCCCGTGGCAGCGGGCCGGCGAGAAATACCACGTGGGCGCCACGGTCCGCGGCGTGGTGAGCCGGATCGCCCAGTTTGGCGCGTTTGTGAAGCTCGAGCCGGGCGTCGAGGGGCTCGTACATGTGTCGGAGTTGGCGAACCGTCACGTCCGCAGCGTGGGCGACGTCGTGAAGGAAGGAGAGCCGGTGGAGTGCCGAGTGCTCGCCATCGATCCCGACGAACAGCGGATGTCACTCTCGATCAAGGCATTGGCAGCGCCTTCTGCTGCGGCCGTCGCTGATAACGCAGCCGACGACGACGGTGCTGAGGAGGCACCCGCCGCGCCGGTCGTGAAGAAACACTCAGGCGTGCTCAAGGGCGGCACGGGCCGCGTCGGCGGCAAGTCCGCCGGCGAGAAGTTCGGCTTGAAGTGGTAGTGGGTGGTGCGGCGGGGCTGCCCACGCCCTGTCGCCGGACGTTCGCTTCGTCGACCAATCCGCCGAGACGGATCGGTGCCCGCTGCCCTTCGCTCACTCGATGCTGACTGCGCTAGCCAGATCGCCTCCGCTTCGGCATCCTGCCTGCGCTTGTCAGCAACGCCGGCTCTCAGGGCATGGGCAGCCCCTCGTCCAAAAGTGGATTCATCCAAGCCC
>CAYSPN010000531.1:0-1911 GCA_964432895.1 uncultured Candidatus Kuenenia sp. | reverse complement strand
ATGCGTGTCTCCGGGGAACAATGACTCCATGAAACTTGGACTTCTTGGCATCGATGCCCGGATCGCGGAGGTGGTGGCTGCCGCTGCCATCCGCGGCGATACGATCACGATTGGCTGCGACCTGCCCCCCGCGGGCCCGCTAGCCGACATGGTGGCTGCCGACGTGACCCGTGACCCGTCCTGGGAGCCGCTCCTCGATCCACGGGTCTGCGATGCCGTGCTGGTCGGCACCGACGGCTGGACAGACGCCCGTGCCGATGGCGTGAGGGCGCTCGTGCAGGCGGGCCGCACGCTGCTGCTTTCCCATCCACTCACGCTGTCGATGCTCTGGGCCTACGAGCTCGACATGATCCGCGGGGATTCCGGGGCCACGCTGATTCCGTTCCTGCCCGACCGGCTGCATCCGTTCATCCGCCGCCTGCAAGAGAGGATCGAGGCCGGCCTCGCCGGGATCGACCCGCTCGGCCCCGTCGAGACGATCATGATGGAACGCCGACTGGTCGACCGGTCGCGGGATGCCGTGCTCCGGGCGCTGGCAGTGGATGCCGATCTTGTGCGGGTGCTGGCGGGTGATCCCTCCCGGCTCTCCACGCTTGGCGCAGCCGATGCCGACGCCGCCTGGAACACACTGGCCGTCGGCTTCACGGGCCCGACGCAGGTGCCCGTGCGATGGCAGGTGGTTCGGGGCGAACAGACCGGCCTGAGGATCACGCTCGTGCACGCCAAGGGTGTGAACGCCGTCGACATACCGGACGTGCCCCTGGATGGAGCCGATCAACCCCATGAGTCGACTTGGACCTGGACCGGCAACCCGGCCGAAACGCTGGCCTTCGACCGCGGGGCGGTGATGCTGAACGAACTGCATCGCAGCCGTGAAACGACGGCGATCGCACCGGCGGCCTGGTCCGATGCCGCCCGTGCCATCGAGCTGGCCGAGACGGTGCCTCGCAGCCTGGCGAAGGGCCGGGCGATCGACCTGCATCAGGAGGAATTCACAGAAATCGGCACGTTCCGCGGCACCATGGCCTCGCTCGGCTGCGGCCTCGTGCTCGCGGCGCTGCTGGTGCTCGTGCTGGCGACCCTCGTGGGAGGCGTCGCCCGCGAGGCCGGCTGGGAATGGGGCGAACGAATCGCGGGCATCTGGCCCCACGTCGTGCTCGCCGTGCTCGGACTGTTCCTTGCCCTGCAGGTTCTGCCGCTGCTGATCGGGGCCGGCAAGCCTCCGCCTGCCGCGGGGGATTCCGGCGCACCGCCGCGGGATGAGTAATTTTTGGCGAACCGCCAGAAACTGCCTCGGCAGGCCGTTTCCGCCAACTCCAGCCCCCATCTGGGAAAGCTGTACGGGCCCGCGTCGAGGGCGGTGAACCGCGGGGCTGGCCCGTCCGATTCAACTCATGCGGTGTGGAAAGTCGGCCAGGTGGCCGGCCCAGCGCTGCCGATGCGCCAGCCGCATCGCCGTCTGGTCGGCAGCGCACGTGTGCCGGTCGGCATGGGGGATTTCGGGAGTCTGGTCTTCATGCGTTGTCCGTGGACCGTTGTTCCAGCCATCGCCCTGCTGCTGGCGTTCGCCACGGCGGAGCGGGCTGGTGCCGTCGAGGGACGGCGGACGGCAATCGTCAAGGCGATCGAATCGACCCGCGACAGCGTCGTCAATATCCACGGGCAGAAATTCGTGCCCAATGCGGATGACGAGAGTGCCGGCGAACTGAAGCGGGTGAACGGCATGGGCACGGGCGTCGTCGTCGACGCCCGTGGCTACGTCGTCACCAACTACCACGTGGTCGAGGGAGTCCGTCGCATCGAGGTGACGCTCGCATCAGGGAAGACCACCTCCGCCTCGCTCGTCTCCCACGACCCACGCACCGATCTCGCGGTGATCAAGGTCGAGCACGACAAGCCCCTCCCCGTGAT
>CAYSPN010000530.1:0-2866 GCA_964432895.1 uncultured Candidatus Kuenenia sp. | reverse complement strand
GGTGAGCCTGCGGACCGGTCGGGTGGTGCCGCGGTTGTTTGCCACGCGGTTCATCGAGCAGTTGCAGGCGCGACAGATCAGCCGCGGCGAGGCCCTCGACGCCTGCGAGGAAAACGGTAGTCCGGCCGCGAAGGTGTTTGCCGCCGCCGTCCGCCGCTGGGGCCGTCCGGCCGTGGAGATCGAGCAGGCGGCCATCGACGCCTGCGAGCGGGAGGTGAACTATCTCCGTCGCTACCGGCGGGTTTTCAACGGCGTGGCCACGGTGGGGCCGTTGCTTGGGCTCCTGGGCACCGTGTTTGGTCTGATCCGTTCGTTCAACGATGTCGCCGGTGCCGGTGCGATGGGGCGGCCGGACCTGTTGGCCCGAGGCTTTGGCGAGGCGCTGATCACGACCGCCATGGGTCTGCTCGTGGCCATTCCCGCCATGGTGCTCCATTGGTTTTTCACCAGCCGTGTCGACCGGCTCGCGATGCGGCTCGATGAAACCTGCCAGCAGGTGATCGACGAGATCTCGCAGGAGGCGCTGGGCGAGACGAAACGCCGCGCCGCAGGGTGAGCCATGCCACTGGTACGACTCTCCGATGATGAGGAGCCGGTGCCGAACCTCGCGCCGATGATCGACGTCGTGCTCGTGCTCACGATCTTCTTCATGTGTGCCACGAAGTTTTCGGGTGACGAGCGGAAGTTCGACCTCGATCTGCCCCAGGCGGGCAGCGCGGCGACCGTGAACGGTGGCCGTCCAGAGATCCTGGAGGTGGAGGCCTCGGGTGGGCTGCGGCTGGCGGGTGATGATGTCGCGATTGCGGATCTCGCGGCGAGGCTGTCAGGATTGCGAGCAGGCCGGCCCGATCTGGCGGTGATGATCCGCGGCGAGAATGCCGTGCCGCACGGACGGATGGCGGAGGTCTACGAGGCCTGCCGGATGGCGGGAGTGACCAGGGTGGCGATCTCGGTGCGGCCAAAGCTGGCCGTTGGTGGCACCATCAGAAGGTGATGGTGGCCGGCTTATGCATTCGAACGGAATCGTCTGGGCGGTGCTCGCTGCCTTGGTCGCGGCGGCCGTGGCGGTGATCGTGCGAACGAAATGGCTGCAGTCGCATACGCTCCCGAAGTGCGTGCTGCTGTCGGTGGTGCTGCACGCGATGCTGGCGGTGGTCTGCACCTGCCTCGGGGGGCTGTCGCCGGCTTCGTGGGGGCAGAGCGAGAGCGGCCCCATGACGATGGTGGTTGTGACGGCCGAGGATCCGGCTGAGGATCGGGTGCTGGCCGATGCTAACTCGTCGAACGTGGTGGACGCCATCGACGCGTCTGATCCGGATGCCGCCACCGTGAGGACGGCGACCGACGAATCAGTCGCCCCGCCGGTGGATCACGTGCCGCTGCTGGAGGTGGCCAAAGAGGACGAGAACACTGAAGAAACGGAACACGTGGAGCCGGAGCAGACGGAACTGGCGGCCGTCGAGTCCGCATCGGCTGCGTCTGGAGTGGACCACTCCCCTGCCCCGCCGGTGGCTGGCGGGGTGGCCGCTTCGACCGCCGTGCCGCCGGTCTATGCCGACCGCGTGGCGGGCCGGCGAGCCGCTGCTGCGGCTGCGCGGGGTGGATCGCTGGAAACGGAGCGGGCGGTGCAGGCGGCGCTGGCCTGGCTGGCGGCGGCGCAGTCGAGCGACGGCCGGTGGAATGCCGCCCGTCACGGTGGCGGCGTGGAGCGATCGGTGCAAGGACATCATCGCCATGGTGCCGGGGCGAAGAGCGACCACGGCGTGACGGGGCTCGCGCTCTTGGCGTTTCTGGGCGCTGGCAACACGCATCAGGACGGCGGCTACTCCGAAACCGTGGCCCGCGGACTCAGGTTTCTCGTGGAGCGGCAGCGGGCCGACGGCTCGCTCGCGGGTGATGCCGAGTTCTTCGCCGCGCTCTATTGCCACGGCATGGCCGCGATCGCCCTGGCGGAATGCTGTGCGATGACTGGCGACGCGTCGCTGCGGCCGCCGCTGGAAAAGGCGGTGCGATACACGCTCTCGATGCAGAGTCCGGCCACCGGTGGCTGGCGGTATGCCGCGGGCGACAAGGGAGACACGAGCCAGTTGGGCTGGCAGGTGATGCTGCTGACGAGCGCTCGGCAGGCCGGGCTGACAGGATTGGAATCTGCGGAGGCCCGGGCGCGGACATTTCTCCAGAGTGTCTCGTCGGGGCGGTCTGGGGGGCTCGCGGCGTATCGTCCCGGCGAGCGGCCAAGTGTGGCGATGACGGCCGAAGCGCTGGTATGCCGCCTGTTTCTCGGCATGCCGGCCGATCATCCCTGCGTGGGTGAGGCGGTCGACCTGTTGGCGAGATCGCCTCCGCAACCCCGCAGCCCCAACGCCTATGCCTGGTACTACGCCACGCTGGCGTCGTTTCACGTTGGCGGGCCGCAGTGGGAGGCGTGGAACCTTCAATTGCAGGCCGCTCTGCTGCCGCTGCAGCGCCGCGAGTCGAGCGGGCTTGACGGGAGTTGGGATCCCGATCCGGTGTGGGGCGGTCATGGTGGACGTGTCTACTCGACGGCCATGGCGGCGATGACGCTCGAGGTCTACTACCGGCATCTGCCAATGCATCGGCAGACGATGCCGATCGCCGGCGTCCCCGGCCAGCCGCCGCGGTGAATCCCGTCGGTTTTCGCGGCACAATCGGCATCATCCGAGTGACAGGAATTTGACCCACAGACCCGCGGGGGTAGACTTGTTGTGTCAGATCCTTCTTTCAGCATGGAGAGCCATCACGTGACCCCGCTGCTTGCATTCATGGGCCTCGGTACGGTCGAGTTGATGATCGTTGCCGGCGTGATCCTGCTCCTCTTTGGTTCGCGGCTGCCGAAGGTGATGCG
>CAYSPN010000529.1:0-19894 GCA_964432895.1 uncultured Candidatus Kuenenia sp. | reverse complement strand
CGGATTGCGGCCCATGGCGACTGCCTCGGCATAGGAGTGCCGCTCCCAGGCGATCGCCAGAACATTGCCGTTGGGCATGGGTATGGCGTCGTGGTGCAGTTGGTATTTCTCGGTCTGCATGTCGAAGGTCCAGACGACGGAACTGTCCCATGCCAGTTCCTCGATGCGGCCTGTGCTGCCATTGCTGCCGAACACTCGGCCCGCCGGTGTGTTCGTGTTGCGCAGCAGATTGCCGTTGGGCAGAAGGTACGAGGAGGTCTGCCCGCCGCTGCCGGTCCATGTTTGGACGACCTTGCCCGCGGTGTCGATCAGGTGGGTCGAGCGACTGAAGGAGTTGCCGAAGAGGGTGTAGCCCGGTGAGACGCTGGCAGTCTCGTTGACGAACAGTCCAACGGTCTTTGCCAGTGCCAGTCGGGGTTCGAGTTGTTCGGCCTGACGGGCAACGGTCTGCTGGAAGCGATTGCGGGCGACTCCCCGGGGCCCGCGGGAGGTTTTCTGACGACGGTCACGACGGCCGCGAAAGACTCGAGAAAAAACGGAACCGCAGGACATAGACGCTCCTTGGCAGCGATTGAACATGGGGGGAGTGCGTAAGATGTGCCGGCAGGCTAAGTGGCCGCTTGGGCTGAGTCAAGAATCCGGCCAGAACGCATTCAGCCCGTTCTTTTCGCCTGGCGGGCCTGCCGCCGGCGGTCACGGCGTGGGCAAGGCGGGGGAAGCTGGCGTGCTGCAGGCTACGAACTCCTCGAGCTCCTGCCGGACGAGGTCGAGAAACCGTCGGGCGCCTTCGTGCGGGTCGGGGTGCGCGGAACAGAGGCAGCAGAGCGTCAGTCGGCCCGCATAGGTTGTGACACCAATGGCTGCCCGCGTGCGTGGCCGCAGCGGCGGCACGCCGGAAAATCCTTGAATCACAAGATCGCCCGGGGCATCACAGCCGTCGACCTTGCCAACCCCGGACCGCATCCGTCTGCTTGGGTCGCCGACATTGCTTACGACGACGGTCGAAATGCAGAGCGGGAGCCGGCTCGCCAGCGTGAGCAGCCAGGGCCAGCGGGCGAGGGAGTGGATGGCACTGAGGAAAAAAGCCGCGGCGTTGTGGTCGAGGATCCAGCGAGTCGCCGCTGCAATCGATGCCCTCACCAGCTTTGGATCGGTGCACTGGGCCGCGGTGCGATCGAGAAACGCATACCCAAGGTCGTTGTTCGCAGGCTCCCGCTGCCCGGGCTGACGGAGGTTGACGGGCATGGTGACCCGCACGTTGCCCGACGGGCGGCCAGCGCGGGCGTTCCACGCGAGTGCCGCCCGCATCACTGCAGCTACGACGCAGTCATTCAGTGACACGCCGTCGGCAGACGCGGCCACCCGCAGACGCTCGGTGGAGGCGGACGTGAAATCGATCCACATGAAAGGCGGGGATCGTGGGTCGCACGCGGCGTTGGCGGGCAGCGGCTGTCCTGCGGCCCGCCCATCACGACGGGTTGTCATGCGAGCAAGGGGCGTGGGCCAAAAGCTGGCAAACGCCCAGGCCTCTCTCACCGAGTCCTGGCCACCGCTGGCCGCCGCGGACTCAGAAGCGTGGTTGGCCGATGGTCTGATCCGCGCAGCCGGTGGCTGCGAAAACGCTCTCGGCTCGATGCCGGCATACTGCGCCCAGATGTCTCCGAAAAACTCGCAGCCGGCTACGCCATCGCAGGTCGCATGATGCACCTGCATCACCACGCGATGCTTGTGTTCACCGTCGCTGAGCACCACGAGCCGCAAGCCGCTCTCGCGACGCAGGTCGAAGGGCCGCCACGGGTCGCTGTCGCATTGGGACGGGTTCCAGATCACCGTCGGCAGCACGTCGGCATCGAGCCACACCGGACGACCCCAGTGGAAGCCCACCCGACTACAGAGCAGCGGGTGCCGTCGGGACGCCGTCTCGACCGCTTCCCGCAGGCGTTTTTCCTGGAGTGGACCATCGACCAGACATTCCAGAAAGAAGCACATCGGGTGACCGGGCCGGTCATCGATGAGCATCAGGTGTTCGAACGGCATCAATGGCCGTCCGGTCGCGGAAGTGGCCTGTTTGGAGGCAAGGAGGTGTCCGGAAGAGGCGTCCATAGCGGGGTTGAAGATACCTTCACCGTCCCGGAACCGCGAATCTGGCGGGAAAATCGCACCTGGGCCGCTTCCACCCCCCCCCGGTCGAAATGTTGACACTCGCATTCGCGCGAGCATACTGCTGGCCTCGGCAGCCGGTGGCTGGGCTCATGCCCGTCGTTCGGCATCTCCCACGGATGGGTCTTTTTTCGCCAAGGCGAACTGACTCGTGTAACCCCATCCCGTTCCTCGACATCCGACTCGCCCCCGGTGCAGGCCGCACCGTCGACGCGTTTTCACGCGCCGTTCGCGGGTGAGTCGCTGACACAACTAGAGACGACAAGGACGACGACTTTGAAGGACTCGCTGGCAATCGTCGGCATGGCATGCCGACTCCCGGGCGCTGATGGTCTCGACGCATTTTGGCGGCTGGTCGCGGAGGGCCGGACCGCCTGGGGGCCGTTACCCGAGTCGCGTTTCTGCCGCGAGCTCTACTTTCATCCCGAGAAGAGCCGGGTTGGCAAGAGCTACTCCGAGATGGGAGCGGTGGTGTCGGACCGACCGGTCGATCCGGCAGTCTGCCCGATCACGCCTGAGATGCTCCGAGACTACGACGTTGCCCACCACATCTTTCTGGAAGTGGCGTCGCTGGCCTGCCGTGATGCCGGCATGGATCCCTTCGCGATGCCTCGCGATCGGCGGACCGGTGTCTATGTGGGCCACACCGGCGGCAGTACCAAGATTGGCGACATCGTCTACGCGACCGGCATCGACGAGACGGCGGCACTCCTTTCCGAGGTCGACGCGGCCCGGGCGATCCTCGGCGAGGACGTGGATGCTGTCAGTGCCGAGGTGACCGCGGCCGTCAGAAAGCGGTATCCAGGGCGACAGCCGGGCGATTCCCTCAACCTCGGGGCGATCGGTGCCGCGAAGATCGTGCAGGAGGCGCTGAAGCTCGACGGCCCCTTTCTGGTGGTGGACGCCGCCTGTGCCTCCTCACTGCAGGCCATGGCGATCAGCGCTCGGGCGCTCTTGCAGGGGGGCATCGATCAGGCCATTGTCGGCGGAGCCTCCTACTGCAAGTCGGACAGCCTCGTGCTCTTCTCGGCAGCCCAGTCGGTGAGCAATGCCGGCTCGTGCCCGTTCGGCGAGGCGGCCGACGGCCTGATCACGGCCGAGGGCTACGTGGCGCTTGTCATCAAGACGCTCTCCCGCGCGATCGCCGATGGTGACCGCATTCGTGCGGTGATCCGCGGGCTCGGGGTGGCCAGCGACGGTAAGGGAAAGAGCCTGTGGGCGCCCCGGCAGGAAGGGCAAGTCCTCGCGGTCGAGCGGGCCTATCCCGACGCCAACGACATCGGTCGAATCGAGTACATCGAAGCCCACGCCACGAGCACGCAGGTGGGCGATGCCACCGAACTCGGCGCGCTGTCGCGGCTGATGGCAAAGCACCTGCCTGCCGGGACGCAGATTCCGATCGGCAGCGTGAAGGCCAACATCGGCCACACGCTCGAGACCGCCGGCATCGCCAGCCTAGTGAAGGTCGTGCTTGCGATGGAGCATGGCCTGATTCCGCCTGGCTCGACCTGCGACGAATTGAATCGGGAATTCGACTGGCACAATGGTCCCTTCACGGTACCGAAGGCACCACTTCCGTGGCCGGCCCATGCCGACGGCTCGCCCCGCTGTGCGGCCGTGAACGCCTTCGGTATCGGCGGACTCAACGTGCACGTCTCCCTCGCCGAGCATATCAGTGCGACGCGGCCTGGGCGGTCGCCCGTCGCGAGGCCCACCGATGCCGACGAAGTCGACGCGATCGCCATCGTCGGTTCAGGGTGCGTGCTGCCAGGCGCGCTCACGCTCGACTCCTTCTTCGATCTGCTCGGCCGCGGCGAGACCGCCATCGGTGCGGTTCCCGCCGACCGCTGGAATGCCGAACGCGTGTTCGATCCATCGGGTCCGCGGGCCTGGCACACCACGTCGGGCATCGGCGGCTTCGTCCGCGACTTCAATTACGACTGGCGCCGACACAAGGTGCCGCCCAAGCAGATCGCCGCCGCCAATCCGCTGCAGTTCATGCTGCTCGAGGCGGCCGACGCGGCCATCGCCGATGCGGGCGGTCTCCAGAATGGCCTCGACCGCACACGGACCGGCGTCGTGGTGGGCACGCTTTTCGGCGGCGACTTCGCCAACCAATTGCAGCAGGGACTCCGGCTCCCGGAGACGGGAGTCTACCTGCGGGCGGCGCTGGCTCGGCGAGGCGTTTCCCCGGCCGACAGCGACCGGATCGTCGTGCTCTACGAGAAGAAGCTCCTGGAGCGGTTGCCTGCGCTGGTCGATGAGACGGGCAGTTTCACCAGCAGCACGCTCGCCAGCCGGCTCACAAAGACGTTTGACCTCATGGGCGGGGCGCTCGCGCTCGACTCGGGCGACTGTTCGAGCCTCTCGGCGATCTCAGCGGCCATCGACATGCTCCGCGAGCGGGCCTGCGATGCCGTACTCTGCGCCGCGGGGGAACGCTGCATGGACCTGATGGCGTATGAGGGGCGTTCACTCGGCGGTTTCCTGTCGGAGCAGCCGACCTCGGTGCTCAATGGCGAGACACGCGGAGGCGATGTGCCGGGCGAGGGCGCCGTGGTGCTCGTCCTCAAGCGCCTTGCCGATGCCCGCGCAGCCGGCAACAGGATCCGCGGCGTGATCCGTGGAGTGGCAGTGGGGTCGGGCCGCACGGGCTCGGAGGTGACCAGACGGGTCGTTCGAGAGGCATGCGAGAAGGCCTCGCTCGATCCGGCGGCCATCCAGGCGGTCGAGGTGGCCGTCGCTGGCGGGCACAAGAAGAGCGGCGAAGAACTTGCGATACTCGGCGGATTCTACGCGAAGCAGACCGCCCCAATCGCGCAGTCAGTGAAGCGATCGACCGTGGCAGGGTCGCTTGATGGCCAAATCGGTCATGCGGGGGCTGCGGCCGGTTCGGCCGCACTCCTGAAGCTCGCGCATGCATTGGCCACCGGAATCATGCCGGGGTCGGTTGCTCTGGTCGATGGTCGGTCGACCGTGCAGGGGCTCGCAGCGTCGGCTACAGCCTGTCCGCTCGGCGCTGTCGATGCGACCGGCTACCGAGCGGGCTGCGTGACAGTGATCCAGGACCGGCAGGCCGGGCATCTCGTGCTCGACAACGGGATGCCGGTGCCGGAGGCGGCACGGCCTCGGAGCCTCAGGCCGGCGACCTCGGCGGCCGAGACGATTCGATCGCCGCAGCCGGCGCGGCCGGCGGCCAATCCAGGCGGCAGACCGCTCGTAGCCGCGATCTTTCCCGGACAGGGATCACAATACACCGACATGTTCCGTGGACTCGTCGAGGATTCAGCGGAGGCACGGAGCGTGCTCGCCCGGCTCGATCGAATGGCGCGGGCCCAGGGCCGAGAGACACTCGCCGACATCGCCTGGCAGTCTGCGAACGGCCTGGGCACGAGGATCTGGGATACGCAGTGGGCGATGTATCTGGGCGACCTGCTTGCGTGGGGTGTGCTGCAGGGAATGGGCTTCGTGCCCGACGTCGTCGCCAGTCACAGCTTCGGGGAGTTTCCCGCGTTGGCTGCCGTTGGGGCCTGGAGCATCGAGGACGGCGCACGGGCGACGAAGGCCCGGGCCGACGCCGTTGAGCGGCACGGTCCGCGGAACGGCGCCATGCTTTCGGTGATCGCCGATCGGGCCACGGTGATGGCGGCGATCGAACCCTTTGCCGGGCAGGTGTGGGTGTGCGCGGAAAACGCCCCCGAGCAGTTCGTGGTCGGTGGCACCGCGCGGATCGTCGATGCCGTCGAAGTGATTCTCGACTCACGCCGGGTGAAATCGAAACGCCTCGCCGTGCCAAGCCCATTCCACACGCCGCTGTTGGCGTCCGCGGCGGAGAGCCTCGCGACCACGATTCACTCGCTGCCGATCGCGGTACCGCAGATCACGATGTTCAGCAGTACCACGACCTCTGCCCTGGGCGGCCCGGCCGACATCCAGGAGAGCCTGATTCGCCAGATGACCGAGACGGTCCGCTGGGTGGGCGTCGTCGAGAAGCTCTATCAGTCGGGCGTGAGGGTATTCGTGGAAGTTGGGCCGTCGGGCGTGCTGACCGGACTCTCACGGCGAATTCTCGAGGGTCGCGAGGGCGTTACGTTCCTGCAGTTTGATCAACGCGGCCGTTCCCCGCAGGAGCATCTCGCGAGACTGCGGGAGCAGCTCGCGGCTGTGGGCGCACTCGGGGGTGGATCTCGGGAAGAGAGGGCCACGCCGCCGTCGCAGCCGCGACAGCCAGGACGGATCGTGTCGTTCGATGCGACTGCACGCCGACGGGAACGCAACCGTTCGGGCGGAGCCACCCATCGTGGTCCCGTGAGATTAGTCGAGGCGGCGACGCCTGAGGAGGTCGGGCACAACGGCAACGGTTACAGCAATGGGGATGAGCATCGTACGCTTCCGACGCTGCAGCCCGCCACGGCCGCGACGCAGGTGCTGGAGCCGTTGCTGGAGCTGGAAGCAATGCCGACGCATCGGCTGACAGCTATCGCGAATGAGCAGCCGGCTGCGGGTGCAGATGCCGGGTATCTGGAAGACGCAGTTGCCGACTTGCTCGCTGAAGCGGGTGTCGAACCACCACTCATGCGGGCAGGAGCGTCGAGCCGAGGCGTCCAGGCGTTTCTCGACAGCGCGACGCACCTGTTTGAAGTCACCGCGGCGGATCACACGGCGATCCTTTCGGCTGCATGCCGGGACTCGCTCTGTGACGTGCTCGCCCGGTCGGGCGGCAAGTCCCGATGGTTGTTGCGTCGGCCTGCGAAAGAAGAGCCTGCGGCCGTGGCCAGCGACGGTCTGGCGACGGAGCTGGAAACGTTCTTGATCGACTTCGTGGTGGAGCAGACGGGATATCCGCGGGAGATCGTGGAACTGGAGGCGGATCTGGAGGCGGACCTTGGGATCGACAGCATCCGCAAGGCGCAGCTCTTCGGTGAGATCGGGCAGAAGTACGGGCTGACGGCGGATGACAGCGTGTCGCTCGACGAGTTTCCCACGCTGCGACACCTGATCGGCTACATGCTGCCCCGTGTGGGCGCAAAGTCGGGATCGGGGGCGGCGGTGCGGACCGGGTCGAATGCAACCCGTAGCGAGGACTTCGAGCGAGGCCTCCGAAACGGCCGGGAACACGCCGCGGCCATCAGGCTCTGGGCGCGGCAGCTCGCATCCACGGGAGTGGCCACGCGGTCAGTCATGATCGATCCAGCTGTCGACGAGGAACTCGCCGGTATTGCCGATGGGGCAGGCGTCGATGGTGGCCTCATCCGTGCCGCGATCGCCGATCCAGCGGCAGCGCTCGGCGGTTGCGACATGCTGATTGTCGCGCCGGCTGATGCGGCGGCAGCCGCACGCGGGCTGCTCGTCTGCTTCGGCCGCCATGCCGATCCGGTCGCGAGGCGCTTCGAGGCGAATGGTCTGCGTGGAACACTCGTCGGCGTCAGCGGACTGCCCGGAGCGGTCGTGGGTTGGAACGATGCGGGGCTTGTCGCAACGAGCAGTCGCGGCAACGCGGCGCATGCGTCGCCGGCCGGTGCGATTGAACGGGTCGTGACAGAGTGCCGGTCGATCGCAGAGGCGGATGCGATGATCGCGCGGATGGCGGCGCGGCCGTGCGGGCTCGTCGTGGCCAGTGTACGGGGCGGCGGCGTCGAGGTGTCAGCGACGGGCAAGGTCGTGTCGATTCCAGCAGTCTTCCGGCAGTGTGATCCACGTGCGCCGCTGGCTCGCGTGGCCCTGGCGGACGGCGTTGCCACGCCGGAGCAGGCGTTGGCGTCGGCACTGCTCGCGTCGGGTGGTGTTGGCGAGTCGCTCTCGGCCACGTGCGTCTGGATGGCCGTGGGCTCGGCCGCAGGGAAACCTGCGGTCCGCGCCGGCGGACCGGCCGGTCATGACTGGCTCGCAGGGGCGGTGGCGGATTCAGTCGGTGAAGCGTGGCTCACGGCGTCGCGGCCCTCGCAGGCTGCCGCTGGAGGCGGTGCCTCAGCCGCGGATATCACGAGGCGTTATGGCCTGAAGGTTCGTGACGCCGGTCCGGTTCGTGCCGCACGCAGTCTGAGCGGAGAACGGGTGCTGATCCTGGGCGGCGGCAGCCTCGCCGACGCGGTCGCCGGTGCGGTCCGTGCTCGGGGCGCTCGTCCGCTCGTCGTGGACTGCGGCTCTGCCGAAGAGGCGATGGCAGCCGTTGAGCGAGCGGAGGCAAACGGCGCCGTGCGGCACCTCGTCGTGGCCACGCCGCGGCGACCGGTTGCGGGCGACTGGCTCTCGAGCCGTTCGGCGGCCATTGTCGCGCCGTTCTTTGCGTGCCAGCGGTGGCTCGTCCTCCGCGGCAAGGCCGACGACATCGGCTCCGCGACCCTTACGGCAGTCGCGAATCTAGGCGGTGACTTCGGAATCTCGGGATCGATCGGCTCGGTGGAGAGCGGCGCGATGGCTGGGCTCTTCAAGGGAATTGCCCGAGAGTTTTCCGGCCTGCATGTCCGCGTGGTGGATGCGCCAGCGGCGCTGCCGGAGGCCGAACTGGCGGCTGGCGTCGTGGAGGAGATGCAGGATGGAGACGGGCCGGTGGAGATCGGCATCGTCGATGGGCGACGCGTGACGATCGCGGCCTGCGAGACGCGGCCGACCGCGTCCGCGGCAATGCACTCACTGAGGCCTGCCAGCACATGGATCGTAACCGGCGGAGCTCGAGGGGTAACGGCCGAGTGCGGGCGCGAACTAGGCAAAAAGTTCGGGCTGAAGCTCGCGCTGGTCGGTTCGACAACGCCGATGGCCGTGGAGCAGTCGTGGCTGTCGCTCGACGATGCTGGTCTCCGCGAGCTCAAGGGCCGCGTGATGCTCGAGGCAAAGGGCCGCGGCACCGATCCGCGGGCGGCGTGGAAGTCGGTCGAGAAGTCGATCGAGATCGAAAAGTCGCTTGAGAAGTTCCGGTCGGCTGGTGTCGATGCGCGCTACTTCGCCTGCAATCTCGCTGATGCAGCCGCCGTGCGGGCGCTTGTTCAGAATGTCGTCCGGGAGGTCGGGCCTATCGGCGGCATCGTGCACGGCGCCGGGTTCGAGGCGGCCTGCCGCTTCGAAAAGAAGACCGTCGACGGACTGGAGGCGACGCTCGGCCCCAAGTGCGTTGGTCTCGAGCATCTCGTCGCGTCGGTCGATCCCTCTACGCTGGAGGCTGTCATCGGCTTCGGTTCGACGAGCGGACGTCTCGGCGGCCATGGCCAGGCCGACTATTCACTCGCCAACGACATGCTCGCCAAGATGCTCGGGCAGTTGCGGCAACGCCGCGGGTTGCGGACGACCGTGTTCCACTGGCACGCGTGGGACGAGGTGGGCATGGCCAGCCGGCCGGAGAGCCGGTTCGTGCTCGAGCAGTTTGGCCTCACGTTCATGCCGCTGGCCGAGGGCGTGCGCCGGTTCATCGACGAGGTCGAGGCGGGTCTGCCCGATGCTGAGGTGCTCGTCACCGAGCCGGCTATGTGCCCGGACGCAGCTTCATTCGCCGGAGCGGACCGCGACAGCACCGCTGAGACGGCCGTCCCGAAGAACATGGCTGCCGTACCGTCGGCAAGCCGCGGTTCACTGCCAGCGGGCGACGTCGGTAGCCTCGTGAGCGGCGTCGAGCCCCAGGGGAAAAGCACATGGGTCTCGTTCCGGCTCGATCCGACAAGCGACCGGTTTCTCATCGACCACCTGCAGAACGGGCGGCCGCTCCTGCCCGCCGTGATGGGGGCGGAACTCCTGGCGCAGGCGGCGGTGGCCGCGGGGGCTTGTGGCCGCGTGCATGAGATTCGCGATTTCGCCGTCGAGCGACCGATCGGGTTTCCCGTCGATGCTCCGCGGGATGTCCGAGTGGAGATCGGCGCGCGGGACGGCGATGCCATGGTCGCCCAAGGCTGGGCGGCCGTACTCAACGCCGAGGGCCGCACGGCCGGCGAGGAGCGAGTGCATCTTCGTGGCAAAGTGCTCGCCGGGGCGGTGGAACCCGTCGTGGCGACGCTGGATCAGCCGCCGTTTCCTTTCAATCCGATGTATTACCAGGAAGACGCACCGCTCCGTCACGGCCCCTCCTTCCGCACGCTCGACGGTCTGTTCCTCGATCGCAGCGGTGGCTGGGGAAGGCTCGTATCGCAGCACGGCGACGGGGTCACCCTCCCACGTGGTCCGAAGGGCTGGACGGTACCCGTCGCGCTGCTCGACGGCTGCATCGTGGCCTGTGCGGTCTACTCCTACATTCTCTGTGGACGTCGCGTGGAGGTGCCCGTGGCGTTTGAGCGGTTGCGGATGATGACGCCGCCGCGCGGCGGTGAAAAGTGCATCGCACGGATGCTGTTCCGGTCCCAGGACACGCGGGAAAGCATCTATGACCTCGTGCTGTTCGGTGACGACGGTCGTGTGATCCTCGCCCTCGACGGACTGCACCTGGCCGTGATCGCAGCGGAACGGAGTCGGCCGTCATGATCACCGAGATGCTGGAACCGGTCGCCGCCGGACGTAGCCTTTCGAAGGAATGGATCAGCCGCCGGGTGTGGGTGGGCCCGTGGAGCGTCGACGCTGTGTTTGTGACGCCGTCCCTGCACTCAGAAGTCTCGCTGTCCCGGCAGGCTGCTTCCCTTGCCGAGGAACTGGCGGCCGCAAGTCTCGATCTCGACGTCGAGTCCGTCCGCCTCGCGGCAGTCATGCCGTCGGGCCGACCGATTGCCCTTGTCGATGGAATCCCGGCGGGTCTGTCGATCTCGGTGTCGCATGTGCAGGGGCTGGTGGGGGCGGGCCTGTGTGACAGCGCGTGGATGGGACTCGACATCGTCGATCCTGCTGAGGCGGGGCGCGGTCTCGACGCGTGGTTCACGCCCGACGAACTGGCTCTGATGCCCGATGACCATGGACTCTTGCGGGCGATGCTCTGGGCGGCCAAAGAGGCCGCCTACAAGGCGTCCCATCTCGATACCGAATTCCGGCCAAGGACGGTGACGATTCGCGATCTGTCGGCCGCGGGCTTCGCGTGGATCGCGCAGGATCGTTTTGCCGATGTCAGTGGCACGGGTTGTTTCATCGGCATCAACAGGCACATCGTCGCCGTCGCAGCCACATCTGCACGGCGTGCCCTTTCTCAGTTGCACACTCGTCTCCCGGAGGCTTTTCGCCCATGATCGATCTCACCGGAAAGGTCGCCCTCGTCACCGGCTCCAGCCGCGGTATCGGCCGTGCCTGTGCCCTTCGCCTCGCCGAGGCGGGCGCCGACGTCGTCGTCAACTACGTCACCAGTGGCCGCGAGGCTGACGAAGTCGCCGCGCAGATCGCCGCCATGGGTCGAAACGTCGCCTGCGTGCGGGCTGACGTCGGCCAGGAGGAAGACGTCGACGACATGGTCAGCTTCGTGAAGCAGGAATTCGGCCGGCTCGACATCCTCGTCCACAACGCCGCTACCGGCGGGTTCCGTCCATTGGCCGCCACCACGCAGCGGCATTTCGACGCGGCGATGCATACCAACGTGCTGTCGTTCGTCTATCTGCTGAAGGCCGCGGCGCCGTTGCTCGAGTCCGCGCCCGGCCGGGGCAAGGCCGTCGTGCTCTCCAGCCACGGCACGCATATGGCGCTGCCGATGTATGGCCTGATCGGTGGCTCGAAGGCGGCGCTCACGTCACTCGCGCGGCACTGGGCGCTGGAGCTGGGCGATCGCGGCGTGAACGTCAACGTCGTCGAGGCCGGCCTTGTGGAGACCGACTCAACCAAGCGTCTCCCCGGTGCGGCCGAGATGTTCGCCGGCCGCAAATACAAAACGATGATGGGCGAGCGGATGCTCGAGGCGGCCGACGTGGCCGACGCGGTGCTCTTCCTCGCGAGTCCACTCTCCGATCTTGTGCAGGGGCAGACGCTTGTCGTCGACGGAGGCGCCGCGATCCACGTCTGACACGTATGCCAAGTCACGATTCGTATATCCTGCTCACTGGTGCGACCGGTCTTCTCGGCAGGTCGCTGCTTCGAGACCTCGCCGCGGCCGGCCGCCGCGTGGCCGTGATCGTCCGTGGTTCGAAGACGGCCGGGGCTGCCGAGCGGGTTGACGAACTCCTCGACGATTGGCGGGAGGTGGCCGGTATCGACGTGCCCTGCCCGGTGGTCCTGGAGGGCGAACTGTCAGCCGCCGGGCTCGGCCTCACGGCCGAGCAGCGATCGTGGATCGCGGGGAACGTCCGCGAGGCGATCCATTCGGCGGCGAGCCTCTCGTTTCAACGCCGCGAGTCCGACGGCGAGCCCTACACGAGCAACGTCACCGGCACTCGGCACATGCTGTCCCTGTGTCGCGATACCGGCATCCGCAGGCTGCACCATGTGTCGAGCGCGTATGTCTGCGGCCTGCGTCAGGGGCGGATCCTGGAGAGTGAGCTCGACGTCGGCCAGACTCCCGGCAATGACTACGAACGCAGCAAGATCACGTCGGAGGCGGAGGCCACCGCGGCCGAGTTTCTCGATGTCGTGACCGTCCACCGCCCCAGCATCATCGTCGGTGACCTTGTGAACGGCTTCACGAACACGTTCCACGGGTTCTATAAGCCGTTGCGGATCGTGCAGCCTTTCGTGCAGGCATTCGTCGGCGCAGAGATGGAGCCCGGTTCGCTCCTCGAAGTGCTCGGCATGACGGGGAGCGAGTGCAAAAACCTCGTCCCGGTCGATTGGGTGTCGGCCGCGATGACGCGGATCATCCTCGACGAGTCGCTCCATGGTCGAACCTACCACTTCACGTCGGATACGCCGACGAATGTCGGCACGCTCTGCAGCGTGTTCGAGGGGCTGGTGGTGGAGATGGCCGCGGAACTCGAGCGGCAACGGCAGGCGCAGGCGGCGACCGGTGCCGGCCGGCCGAAGCCCGCGGCCGCCTTCGATCCGCTCACGCTCGGCAGGCTGTTCCTCGATCAGATGCACGTCTACAAGGCCTACTGGCGTGACGATCCGCGGTTTGACGCGACCAACACCCACCGCGCCGTTCCGGGCCTGCCGGCGCCGGCCCTCGACGAAGAGACGATCCGCCGGCTCTGCCGGTTCGCGATCGCGAACAACTTCCGCTGGCCACCGCCGGGCCGTGTCGCTCGGCAGTCGAGTGCGAGGGCCTCGCTCGAAGGACTGCTTGGCCAGGCCGCCTGGTCGGCGCCGCGTTCAACCTCCGTGGTCGGCATCGCGGCCACGGGAGCCGGTGGCGGACAGTGGACAGTCGCGATTGAGAACGGCCGGCCCGTGTCGCTCCATGTCGGCCTGCCCGCGGCGTCGGTTCCGACGGCGTGGCTGTCTGCGGAATCGTTGGAGCGGCTTCTCGCAGGCGGCGCAACGGCCGCCGAACTGCGCGGCTGCGGCGCACTCGCCATCGAGGCGGGCGACCCTGCGGGCCGTCGCCTGGCGGTCGACATGATCGGCTGGCTCACCTCGCGGCCGGCGTCGCTTGCCCACGCCTAGCACGGTCCATCGGCTGCAACGAACGCCGCGGTTCGGGGCTGCCCATGCCCCGTCGCCGGACGTTCGCTTCGGGCATCCTGCCCTTCGCTCACTCGGATGCTGACTGCGCTTCGCCATCCTGGCTCCGCTTGTCAGCATACGCCGGCTCTCGAGGCATGGGCAGCCCCTCACGGATACCGCAAGGCACATCGCGCGTCAGCGCTAGGCCCGGAGGGCCGGGTCAGCACCAGCGGGCGGAGGCCCGTCAAGGCAAGGGCGGCAGGATGCCGAGCCTTGCCGTGAAACCGCCGGCCGGGTCGGCACTAGCCGTGCGGATGTACTGGTGGAAGCACCAGATCCGTTCTTCACGGGTGCCGATGCAGCCCTTGAAGGGCGTGGCGGCGAGACCCCGCTGCTGGGCCGCGAACACGCTCGCATCCTCCCGCTGGATCGCAGAGTTGGCCTGCACGCCGTGCCTCGCGGCCAGCCGGGCGATCACGCGGGCAAACAGGTTTCGCTTCGTGCCATCGAGGCTGAACATCCACGCCAGCGTGGTGGATGTCGTGGGGCCGGTCGGCAGATAGACCTGTGCATACGTGAACAGGTCGGAGAACGTGAACACGAGATTCGGGAAGATGTGGTGGTGGATGTACTGGTCGGTTGTCGTGCCGCCGCCGAGCCAGCCCACCACCTGCCGTTGCTTCTTCACTGGCTCACTGTCGCTGCCGAGGTCGTAGATGAGCGTCGTGGAGCGGTTCTCCAGGTAGTGCTTCTGCGCCTCTTCCGGGATGAGGCCGAAGCCACCGAGTGTCGTCGGGTGGATGAAGGGCAGGTGGTAGGTCTCGACCGTGTTCTCGACCGGGATCTTCCAGTTGCAGGCGAAGTCACTCGCGTACTGCCAGTTGCACTTGTAGGGGGCGGTGAACGACGCCGCGACGCGGTCGAACCACTCGCCGAGATGGTCGCGGAGCGTCGGGCCATCTGCCGCAAGCCGCACGAAGACGAGATTCCCGCACGTCTCCACAGGAAAGGTCTGCAGCCGGGCGTTCTCCCGGTCGAAGGGCTTGAAGCAGCCACCGTCAGGAACCTTCGCCACCTTGCCGTCGGCGGCATATTCCCAGCCGTGATATTGGCAGACGATCCGCGGGGCGTTTCCGTGGGCAAGGTCCGTCAGCAGGCAGTGACGGTGCGAGCAGACATTCAGGTAGGCGCGGAGTGCACCGTCGATCCTGCGGATTTGGATGGGCCGACCGAGGATTTCGAGCGTCTTAAAATCGCCATCGCGGGACAGATCGGTGGCGATCGCCACGGGGTGCCACGCGGGCAGGAACAGCCGATCGACCTCGCTCCGATACATCTTCGGAGACGTGTAGTCGTCCGGCTGGAGGACGTACTCGAGTTGCTCCTTATGGATGAACATGGCAGACGACCATGGCGGCCGAACGTGCGTGAAGATCGGTGCGCAGAACGATCTCCCAACGCTACTTCGCCCATTCGCACGATTCAAACGGTGAGCAATCGCCGCCCGATCAGGCCCGCCGGTCGATGACCAGCGGGTCGTGCGAGCGGACGTCGCCGATCCGCAGGGAAGCCTTTCCCGAGAGCAGATCGTCTACCAGCGACCCGACAACTTCCGCCCGCCAGCCCGAGGCGAGCAGCGGAACGCGTTCGTCGTCGCTATCCCAGTAGCCGAGTTTGTAGGCGAGCAGGTCGCGCATGTCGGAGGACGTGCCCACGAGCGCCGGAGCGAGGTGCATCTGCCGGCAGACGCCTGCCACTGCGGTAGCGAGAAATTGGCCCAGCACCGCCAACTGCGGAGGCGGTGCCCGGTGTTTTTCTCCCCCAGGGCACTCCTCATCGGGCAGGTCGAGGCCACGCTGAATCGCCTCGGAAAGGCCGCGGAGGATGTGCCGCAGGTCCGACCGCTGCATGCCGCGGATGGCTGAGATCTGCCGCTCGTCGGCGCTCTTCCGCTTGCAGAGTTCCACCAGCAGGTCGTCGCGGAGCACCCGCTTGGGCGGCATGTCACGGGATTCCGCCACGCTGTCCCGCCAGTGCCAGAGTTCGCGGGCGATCGCCAGTTCGCGTCGCGACAGGCCGGAGAGCCCCGACACTCTTCGCCACCGCTTCCGGATGAACGACTCCTCCACCTCGTCCTGCCAGGCCTGCATCTCGTCCTGCATCCAGGCGGTTCGACCTGACGATGTGAGCTTGCCTTCCAGCTTCTTCCAGAGCTTCTCCAGGTGGCGGACGTCGTCGAGGGCGTATTCCAGCTGCGCGGGAGTGAGTGGCCGCTGTCGCCAGTCGGTGCGAGTCTCCCCTTTGTTGGTCGGCAGATTCAGGAACCGCCGCACGATCGAGGCATAGCCGGCAGGGTAGTCGTGGTCGACGAGGCCCGAGGCCACCTGCACGTCGAAGAGCGACGACGGCCGCGCCTTGATCGCCTGCAGGATGAAGCCCATCTCCTCGCGGCCGGCATGCACGACGGTGGTGCGACCGGGCTCCGTGAGCAGCCGCCAGAACGGCTCCAGTTCGCGTACCTTGAGCGTGTCGATCACCGCAAGCGTGTCGGGCGCCGCCACCTGGATCAGGCAGAGCTGGCTGCGGTAGGTGTGTTCCGACACAAACTCGGTGTCGAAGGCGATGTGGGGGTGGGTGGCGAGCCGATCGACCAGGGCCCCGAGTTGCGACTCGGTCGTGACCAGATCGTAGGCGTCTTCGGAAGTGCGGGATTGAGTCACGCGGTTGAATGCCGGGGATTGCGGGCTGCAGAGAGTTCAGCGACTGACTTCAGAAAAACAGCACGGAGACCAGGATGAAAACCGGCAGGAGCACGCCGAAACTGTATACACAATAGCCGAAGAAGCTCGGCATCTTCACCCCGGATTGCTCGGCAATCGCCTTCACCATGAAATTCGGACCATTGCCAATGTAGGTCATCGCCCCCAGGAACACCGCCCCAAGACTGACGGCCGCCAGCCGCCCCATGTCCACCCCGGCCATGGTGGCGCCGTTTGCCGGCAGCGACTGGGCCGCCTTGAAGAAGACGAGGTAGGTCGGTGCGTTGTCAAGGACACTCGAGAGGGCTCCCGTCGCCCAGAAGAACGCCTGCGGCGAATGGATGCCGAGGCTCGCGCCATGCTCGTGGAGCAGGGCAAGAGCCGGCTGCATGCAGATGAAGATGCCGAGAAACAGTGCGGCAACCTCCAGGATCGCACCATAGGTGAAGGCGTTCCGCTCGCGGATTGCCCGCGAGCCGAGGGCCAGCGACAGCGCCACGAGCCCCAGGAGCACCGCCTCTCGGAGAAAGATCCACGGGTGCCAACTCGTGCCGGGCACGGCCTTGGATGGGTCGAGCAATGCCACCGCCGCGATCACGCCGGCCATCAACAGGGCGTTGGGCCACAGACCGCTGATCTTCAGCGCGCCGGCCAAGCGTGCATCGCGTTGGATGTCGCTGGCTCGTTCGTGGGGATGCGCGTAGAACGTGTCCCAAAGCCAGTAGATCGCGAGCAAGAGAACGTTGGTGACCAGCCACGGCTTCCAGAGCGACAACGTCCAGAGGAAATCAACGCCTTCGAGATAGCCGAGGAAGAGCGGCGGATCGCCAATTGGCAGCAGGCAGCCGCCGCAGTTGCAGACCAGGAAGATGAAGAACACGACCGTGTGGGCCACGATCCGCCGTTCGCGGTTGGTTTCCAGGAGCGGCCGTACCAGCAGCATGGCGGCGCCGGTCGTGCCAATAAAACTGGCGGCAAGGGCTCCCACGCCAAGAAACGTGGCGTTGACCGTGGGTGTGGCCTCCAGGTCGCCCTCGATCCGCACGCCGCCGGTGATGCAGTAGAGCGCGAAGAGGAGCACGATGAACGGCACGTATTCCGACAGCATCGCGTTGGTGAGGACGGCGCCGGCCACGCCCCACGACGGACCGGCCGCGGCCGGCCCGACGATGCTGTGCGTGGGGAAGTGGAGGTCGACCGGATGTCGGTGCATGAAGGCGTAGTAGCCCAGCGTGACCAGCGCGAGGCTGCCGGCTACGAGCAGTTTGCTGGAATTGTGCTCCCACCAGTGCGACAGATGCGTTGTGAGCGGCAGGATTGCGATGGCTGCCAGCAAGACCGCGAAAGGCAGCACGGTGAGCGGCGGGGGAGCGGTGCTGACGCCGCCCACGTCGCCGGTGGTATGCCCATGGGCTGCGTCGTGGGTCGCCGGCTCATGGGCGGAGTGCGGGGCGGCTTGTGCCTGCACCAGCAAATCACGACCATGTTGCGGCCAGCCGAAGGCGGCTGCAGCGGCGTAAGCGACCAGCAGGGCGGCGATGCCGGCAAGCGTCCGGGAAGAGGCCGTAGCGGCGGAGGATCGGTATCTATCTCCAGCTACAGAGGGCCCAGTTTCAGAGGATTCAGCGGAGGTCTGATGCGAGGGAGTTGCGTCGTGCATGATGGAGAACAGGTTCCTGCGGGATCCGCCGCAAGAATGGTATGAAACTGGCCGAGATCGCGAAAGCACAATGACGAACGACCGTGGTGAAACCGGTGAGATCTGGCTGCGGGGCAATCTCCGCCCCGTGGCGTGGCTGGCGGCCGTGGCAGTCGTCATCGCCTGCGGGCTCGTCGCAGCGGTGGCCATGGCCGCGTCGTCGCTGCCGTATTTCCTGCTGGTGGCGACGTTCAGCTGCATCGGTGGTGCCGTCATCGGCACGCTGGCATCTGCCGCGGCGCGGCCGCGGCTCCAGCGTGTGGGCTGCTGCCTGCGTGTCAGGCTGTCGCCGACCGCCGTCGAGGACGTGCCGCTCGACGCTGTCGAGTGCTTTTTCCAGGGATCCAATCCGATCGCCCGCAACGGCGAGCCGACCTGCGGCGACCATGCGGCCTTCCGGGTGAACACGCTGGTGATGCGGCTGGCGGAACGCGCCGCCGGCTTTTCCAAGCGGGCGACGTTCACGCCCTGGGGCACCTGGGATGACGGCTATGTGGTGTTCGACGGACGGTGGTGCGAGCCGCTGTCGGCCGATCTCGCAAGGCAGCTCAGTCGGCGGCTCGTCGACGCCAAGCGATCGCTGGCCGAGGAGCAATCGTCCACGAGCCAGTCGGCGGGAGTCGAGCCGTGAACTGGCGGGGGCTGCTCGTGAGCGTGCGGGACGCCGCCGAGGCGGTCGCGGCGCTCGACGGCGGCGCCGCCATCATCGACGTCAAAGAGCCGCGGCATGGGCCGCTCGGCGCGGCGGATCCAGAGGCGATTGCTGCCGTGGCCCAGGTGGTGGGCACCCGTCGGCCGTGGACGATGGCCTGTGGCGAGTTGGGGGGCGAGAGGGGCAGCGAACCAGATCGCACACATGGGACGGACCATGTCGGGCCGCTGGATTCCGCGGCCGCGTCGATCTGGAGTCGGCTCGATCGTGTGCTGTCGCTCGTGGAGCAATCCGCGGTGCCCCCCGCGGCCGTGAAGATTGGTCTGGCCGGCGCGGCGGGAACAAACTGGCAACGCCGCCTGCTGAACGTGTTTGAACTCCTGCCTGACGGCAGCGACCGCGTGGCTGTGGCCTACGCCGATTGGGAGCGGGCGGGGGCGCCTCCTCCTCCGGATGTCATCGCGGCCGCTGCCGGTCTCGGCTGTTCGGTGCTGCTGATCGACACGTTCGACAAAGCCGCGGGTGGACTGTTCACCTGCTGTCCACCGGAGATGCCGGGGGCGTGGGTGACGGCCGCGCGGGCCGCGCGGCTGCAGGTGGTGGTGGCCGGTCGCATCACCCAGGCCGAAATCCCCGCGGCCTGGGCCCTTCGACCCGATGTTGTCGCGTTGCGGTCGGCGGTATGCTTCAATGGCAGGGACGGTGCGGTGCAGGCCGGGCTTGTCCGCCGTGCCGTCAGCATGAGCAACGTCTAAGCTGAATCCATAAAGAGCTCCATACGGGCTGCTCCCAGCCTTGTGAATCGCCCCAAAACCCTTTGTCTATGCAGGAGAACGGCCGTGAAATCGATCGAAGTACGGGTGCCGCACACGCTTGAGCGAGACGAGGTCCGCCGACGGCTGGATGCCGCTTTGGTGAAGGCACAGACCGACTACGCCGCCGTCGTGGGCGATATCGAGGCGACGTGGGAGGGGGAAGACCGCCTCCGCGTGCTGCTGACCGTCAGCGGCATGAAGTTCGACGGCACGCTCGACATCATGGTCGAGGAACTGCTCGTCGCCCTCGAGGTTCCGGGCATGGCGGCCCTGTTCACCCGCCGCATCCGGGATGGCATCGAGGAGCGGCTGGGAGGATTGATCGGGTCGCAGCAGGTGTAGGGCTCGAGCAGCCCCTGCTGCAGGGGCTCGCCGGGACTGG